>JBBSIT010000072.1:0-11075 GCA_038231995.1 Acetobacterales bacterium
ACGGCGAGCCCGGCGCGGGCGGCAAGCGGGACGAAGCGGTCGCCGTCGCGGGTCAGCAGGACGCGGTAGCGCCCGGTCGCCCTGAGCTGGCGGCCAAGCTCCTGCGCCGCCGCGAGCGCGATTGCCTTCTCCTGCGTGCCCGCAGCGCCGACGGCGCCGCCATCCATCCCGCCATGCCCGGCGTCCACGACCACCAGCGGCAGCGTCCGCACAGGCGGCCGGGCCGCGAGGGAGGGTTTGCGCGGGGTCGGCCGGACTCGTGCAACCCTCGCTGCGGACGCCACCGCCGGGCGCAGCTTGGCCCGGGATGGCGCCACAGTCACCCATCGTGCAGGCTTGGACGCGGCCTCACCGGTCCGGCGCGAGGCTGTCGCCGCATCACCGGCACTGGGCAGCGCAGACAGGAGCATGCCGATCAGCAGGGTGCAGCAGAACTTGACCGATCGTTTCATCCCGTCGCACCGCCCTCGTGAATCCGGGCGGGACGCTAGCATCGAACCTGCTGCTTGGAATACCGATTCAGCGTCCCCGTCGCGCCGTGGCGGGCTGAGCCGCCCTGTCATGCAAACGTCATCCCCTGCCCGCTGCGGCGCTGTAGACATGCGGGCGTCCTGGAACCGCTGAGGCGCCCATGCTGCAGCTCAACGATCTCACCATGCGCTTCGGCGCGACCGCGGCGGTGGCGGGCGTCACGCTCGCCGTGCCGGCCGGGCAGATGGTGGGCGTCATCGGCCGGTCCGGCGCCGGCAAGAGCACCCTGCTGCGCATGATAAACCGGCTGCAGGAGCCGACCTCCGGCACGGTCCGCTTCGGCCAGACCGAGGTGACGTCCCTGCGCGGCAAGGCGCTGCGGGACTGGCGCTGCGCCTGCGCCATGATCTTCCAGCAGTTCAACCTGGTGCCGCGGCTCGACGTGCTGACCAACGTGCTGATGGGCCGGCTGAACCATCGCGCGCAGCTTCCCAGCCTGCTCGGCCTGTTCACCGCCGCCGAGCGGGCGATGGCGCTGCAGGCGCTGGACCGGTTCGACCTGGCCGAGGTGGCGCTGCAACGCGCCGGCACCCTGTCGGGCGGGCAGCAGCAGCGGGTGGCGATCTGCCGGGCGCTGCTGCAGGAGCCGCGGCTGATGCTGGCGGATGAGCCGATCGCGAGCCTCGATCCGCGCAACGCCCGCATCGTGATGGACGCGCTGCGCCGCATCCACCGCGAGGACGGGCTGACCGTGCTGGTCAACCTGCACCATCTCGACACGGCCCGGCACTACTGCGACCGCATCGTGGCGCTGGCGGCCGGGCAGGTCGTGTTCGACGGCACTCCCGCAGAGCTGACGCCGGATCGGGTGCGCGAGATCTACGGCGTGAGCGAGGACGAGTTCCACGACGACGCCGGGCCGCGCGCGGCGCCGGTGCGCCCGCGGTTTGCGGTCATCTGATCGCTTTCACGCAACCGACACGGAACTGTCATCCCGGCGCAACCACGGCGGCGTAAGCCCGCGCCACACCTGTGAAGGACCCATCCCATGCTCAGCCGCCGCGCACTCCTCGGCACCGCCGGCCTGCTGGCCGCGCCGACCATCCTGTCCACCCGCGCCCTCGCGCAGGCCGCCATGCCGGCGCCGGGCAAGAAAGCCTGGGCGGCGCAGATACCCACGCTTCGCATCGGCCTGCTCGGCGGCGAGAACGACAGCGACCGGCTGGGCCGCTACGACGGCTATCGCAAGCTGCTGGAGGACACTTTCCAGGTGCCGGTCCGGCTGTTCCCGGCGGCGGACTCCGCGGGCGTGATCCAGGCGTTCGGCGCCAAGCAGATCGAGATGTCGTCGATGGGCTCCTCCGGCTACGCCGGCGCCTGGCTCGACACGAATGGCAACGTCGAGCCGCTCGTGGTCGCTGTCGAGAAGGACGGGTCGATCAGCTACCGCAGCGTGCTCGTCGTGCGCGCCGACAGCGGCATCGGCAGCCTGGAGGAGATGCGCGGCAAGTCGCTCGCCTGGGCAGACCCGAACAGCACCTCGGGCTACCTCATCCCGCGCTCGGAACTGAAGAAGGCGGGCATCGACACCGAGCCGGGCAAGTATTTCAGCCGCACCGGCTTCGGCGGCGGGCACGAGCAGGCCGTGGTCGCCGTGCTGCAGAAGCAGTATGACGGCGCGGTCACCTGGGCGTCCGGCATCGGCGACGTGAACGAGGGCTACACCCGCGGCAACCTGCGCGAGATGGTCGCCAAGGGCATGCTCAAGATGAGCGACCTGCGCATCCTCTGGACCTCGGCGCCGATCCTCAACGGCCCGCTCGTGGTGCGCAAGGACACGCCCGACGCATTCAAGCAGGACATGCTCGCCTTCCACCTCGCGCTGCCCGCCTCGCACCCGGCGATCTACGAGTCTATCGAGCGGGGCGGCGGCAGGGGCTACCAGCAGGTCAAGCACGAGGACTTCCAGGTGTTCATCGACCTCCGCCGCGACGAGGCGACCCAGCGCCGGCAGCGAAGCTGACTTTCTCGGCTGAGCTGATCCCATGAGCGCGGCCACGGCGGGGCTCGAGGCCGCGTTCCTTCGCCGTGCCGGCTCCCGCCGGCTCGCGACGGTTGCCGGCTTCGCCCTGCTGGGCGCAGCGCTCCTGGCGAGCGCGTGGGTCTCGGAGGCGTGGCCGTCCTCGATCGCCGCCGGGCTGCCGCGGGTGGGCGAGTATTTCGGCAAGTTGGTACCAGACCTGCGATGGGACGCGCTGCTGGCCGGGCCGAGGACCGAGGGATCGATCGCCTTCTGGTTCTACCGGCTCGATTCGTGGCTGCTGCTGTTCGAGACGAGCCAGATGGCGGCGCTCGCCACGCTCGGGGGCGGGGCGGTCGCCCTGCTCTGCTGCTTTCCGGCGGCCGCCAATCTCGCGTCCAACCGCGTTGTTTACACCGTATTCCGCCGGGCGCTGGAGCTGCTGCGCACCGTGCCGGACATCGTCTATGCCTTGATCTTCGTCTGGGCGTTCGGGATCGGGCCGCTCGCCGGCATCCTCGCCATCGCCATCCACACCGCCGGCGCGCTGGGCAAGCTGTTCGCCGAGGTGGTGGAGAACGCCGACCTGCGCCCGCTCGACGGCGTGCGCGCCGCCGGCGGCACCTGGGCGCAGGGCGTGCGCTACGCCATCCTGCCGCAGGTGCTGCCCAATTTCCTGAGCTACGCGCTGCTGCGCTTCGAGATCAACGTGCGGGGTGCTTCCGTGATCGGCTTCGTCGGCGCGGGCGGCATCGGCCAGGAACTCTACACCGTCATATCGTTCAACTATTACCAGGAGATCAGCGCCATCCTCGTGCTGATCGTCCTCGCTGTCAGCCTGATCGACCTCGCGAGCGAGCGGGTGCGGCACGCCGTGATCGGTCGCGAGTCTTGACGAGCGCGCGCGGAGCGCACGACAGCGACATCGCCGCCTATCGCGCCCGGATGCCGCGCGCCTTCGGCCCCACGCCGCTCGCGCGCGCCCTGCGCTGGATCGGCGCCGCGCTGTTCGTCGCCTGGCTCGCGCTGCTGTGCCGCTGGTTCGATATCACGCCGGCCCGGCTGGAGCGCGGGCTGTCCGGCCTGTGGGTCATCCTGCGGCTCATGATCCCGCCCAGCCCCGGCGACCAATGGGCCGACATCCTGCGCGGCCTGGGCGAGTCTGTCGCTATGGCGTTCCTCGGCACCACGCTCGCGGCCGTCGTCGCCATTCCGCTCGGCCTGCTCGGCGCCCGCAACGTCGTGGTGAACGCGCTGGCGCATTTCAGCGTGCGCCGGGTGTTCGACGGGTTCCGCGGCATGGACCAGCTCATCTGGGCGCTCGCCTTCGTGCGCGCAGTCGGCCTCGGCCCGCTGGCCGGCGTGCTGGCGCTGTTCACCGCCGAGGTCGCGGTCCTCGCCAAGCTCTACGCCGAGGCCATCGAGAACGCCGACCCGAAGCAGCGCGAGGGCATCGAGGCCGCCGGCGGCTCCCGTCTGCTCGCCATCCGCTTCGGCCTGCTGCCCCAGGTGCTCCCCGTGATGCTGGCGCAGGCGCTGTACGCCTTCGAGAGCAACGTGCGCAGCGCTGCCATCCTCGGCGTGGTCGGCGCCGGCGGCATCGGCCTGCAGATCGCCGAGCGCATCAAGGTGCGCTACTGGGACCAGGTGGCGTTCATCATCCTGCTCATCCTCGTCTCCGTCGCCCTCATCGACTGGGCATCAGGCAAGGTCCGGCGGCGGTTGATCGGGAGCTAGCTGAAGGGTGATCCGGCCGGATGCACCGGTTCAGGCGCCTCGCCGGCCAGCTCGTCCAGGATCGGGCATTCGGGCCGGCCGTCGCCGCTGCAGGCGCCGACCAGGTGGTCCAGCGCGGCGGCCATCTCCGCCAGCGCCGCCATCTTGCGCCGCAGCTCGTCCGCGTGGCGCTGCGCCACGTGCCGCACGTCCGCGTTGCTGCGGCTCCGGTCGCGCCACAGCGCCAGCAGCTCGGCGATGATGGCGATGGGGAAGCCGAGCGAGCGCGCACGGCCGATGAAGCGCAGCGTGTGCACCTCCTCGGGTCCATACAGGCGGTAGCCGCTCGTCTCGCGCGCGGCGGGCGACACCAGGCCGATCGCCTCGTAGTGGCGGATCATCTTGGCTGACACGCCCGACTGCCGCGAGGCCTGGCCGATGGTCATGGCGTCGCAGCCCGCCCTCATGGTCGGTCCTCCGGGAGGGCGGCCGGCCCGCGCCAACGCCGCAGCAGCAACGCGTTCGTCACCACGCTGACGCTGCTCAGCGCCATCGCGGCGCCGGCCTCGTCGGGACTGAGATAGCCCAAGGCTGCCAGCGGGATGCCGAGCACGTTGTAGGCGAAGGCCCAGAACAGGCCCTGGCGGATCTTGGCGTAGGTGCGGCGCGAGATCTCCAGCGCCGCCGGCACCAGGCGCGGGTCGCCGCGCATGAGCGTGATGCCGGCCGCCCCCATCGCCACGTCGGTGCCCGTGCCCATGGCCAGCCCGACATCCGCGGCCGCCAGCGCCGGGGCATCGTTCACGCCGTCGCCCACCATTGCCACGGCGCGCCCGCTCTCCCGCAGCCGCGCGATCGCCGCGGCCTTGCCGTCCGGCAGGATCTCCGCCAGCACCTCGTCCAGCGCCAGCCCGGCCGCCGCGGCGTGCGCGCTGCCCGGGTTGTCGCCGGTCAGCATCACGGTGCGCACGCCCGCCCGCCGCCGCGCCGCCGCCGCCGCCGCCGCACCCGGCTTCAGCGCGTCCCCGAACCCGAACGCGCCCAGCAGGCGGGGCGCCCCGCCGAGGTTCGCGAGGAACGACACCGTCCGCCCCTGCGCCTGCAGCGCGGCGACGGCATCCCCGAGCGGCGCCACATCGGCGCCCAGCTCCGTCATGAGCCGCGCGCTGCCGAGCGCCAGCTTGCGCCCGTCCACGAAAGCCTCCACGCCCCGGCCCGGCAGCGCCCGCACGTCGCGCGCCGGCGCCGGACGCACGCCCGCGCCCTCCGCCTCCGCCAGTATCGCGCGCGCCAGCGGATGCTCGCTGCCGGATTGCACGGCGGCCGCCAGACGCAACAGCTCCGCAGCCTCCACCCCAGGGGCCGGCAGGGTCGCCACGAGCCGGGGCTTCCCCTCGGTCAGCGTGCCGGTCTTGTCGAACGCCACCACGCCGACCCGGTGCGCCACTTCCAGCGCCGCAGCGTCGCGGATCAAGATGCCGGCGCGCGCGGCGATGCCGGTGCCGGCCATGATCGCCGTGGGCGTGGCCAGCCCCAGCGCGCAGGGACAGGCGATCACCAGCACCGCCACCGCGTTCAGGATGCCGGCCTGCGCGTCCCCGACCAGCAGCCACCATCCCAGGAAGGTCAGCACAGCGATGGCCAGGACCACGGGCACGAACACCGCGGACACCTGGTCCACCACGCGCTGGATCGGCGCCTTGGCCGCCTGCGCGCCCTCGACCAGGCGGACGATGCGGGCCAGCGTTCCCTCGGACGCCGAGGCGGTCGCCTCCGCCAGCAGCAACCCATCGCCATTCACGGCGCCGCCGACGACCGGGCTGCCGGGTTCCTTGGGGACGGGCAGGCTCTCGCCTGTCAGCAGGCTCTCGTCGGCGTGGCTGCGCCCCTCGCGCACCACGCCGTCGGCCGGGATGCGCTCGCCGGGCCGGATCACCAACAGATCGCCGCGCTGCACGGCGCTCGCGGGCACGTCCGTTTCCATGCCGTCGGGATGGCGCACGCGGGCGCGCTCCGGCCGCAGCTTGCCGAGCGCGCGGATCGCCTCGCCCGCCTGCCGCTTGGCCCGGCCTTCCAGCCACTTGCCCAGCAGCACCAGGGTGATGACCGCGGCCGACGCCTCGAAGTAGAGATGCCCGCCCTGGCCCTGCAGGAGCTGCCACAAGCTCAGCCCGTAGGCGGCGGAGGTGCCCAGCGCCACCAGCAGATCCATGTTGCCGGTCCCGGCCCGCGCCGCCGCCCAGCCTGCCCGGTAGAAGCGCCATCCCAGCCAGAACTGCACGGGGGTCGCGAGCAGGAGCTGCGCCCAGCCCGGCAGCATAACGTCCCCGCCGAAAACGGCCGCCAGCATGGGCAGCACCAGCGGCAAGGTCAGCGCCGCGGCGGCAATGACCCGCAGGCGTTCCCGCCGGGCCGCCTGCGCGCGGTCGTCCTCGTCGCTGCCGGCGGCTGCGCCCTGCACGATCGGCGTGGCGTCGTACCCCGCCCGCTTCAGGGCCGCGACCAGCGCCTCCGGGGCAGCCCCTGCCGCCCGCACGCGAGCGGTCTCGGCCGCCAGGTTGACCTCGACGCCCAGCACGCCGGGCACGCCAGCCAGCGCGCGCTCGACCCGGCGGACGCAGGACGCGCAGGTCATGCCCGCGACCCGCAGGTCCACGACGCCGGTCTGCGCCTGGTAGCCGGCCCGCTCGACGGCAGCGACGACCGCGGCCGGGTCGGGCGCCCCCTCGACGCGGGCGCGCTCGGTCGCCAGGTTCACGGCGACATCCTGCACACCCGGGACGGCGCGGATGGCCTTCTCGACCCGGCCGACGCAGGACGCGCAGGTCATGCCGGCGATGCCGATATCCATGGCCTGGCCGGACTCGGCACTCATGGCGGACGGCTTGGACTGAACGTTCATGGCAAGGCTCCTCGCACCCTGCACGCCTATGCGGGGCTTCCCATCATGGGAAGGTCAAGGGGGGATGTGCGGTCAAGGCGCCGACCTGGGCGAGAGCAGGAGCGGCGCACTGTCCGCACCGCCGGCAGGCTGTGCCGCAGCGTCCTCGCGCCGGCGCAGGGCCTGCTCGAACGCCAGGAGCGTCGCGTCGCTGACGTGGTGCTCGATGCCCTCCGCATCCGCCTCGGCGGTGGCCGGGTCGAGCCCGAGGGCCATCAGGAACCGGGTCACCAGGGCGTGTCGCGCCCGCGCCCGCTCGGCGAGCACGCGGCCCGCCGGCGTCAGGAACAAGCCCCGGTACGGCTTTGTGTCCACGAGACCGTCGCGCGCGAGCCGCGCCACGGCCGCCGACACCGTCGCCTGCGAGACGCCCATCCGCCGGGCAAGGTCCACCGCGCGCGCCTCGCCCTCCCCGTCCAGCAGGTCGGCGATCAGCTCGACGTAGTCCTGCGCCAGCGCGCCGCGGTCGGCCTCGCGCTGACGGGCGAAGCGCTTGGCGTGGGCATCGGCGTCGGGCAGCGTGGGCGGCGCGGGGCGCTTGGCGGGAGAAGGCATCACGTCGGCTCCATGCGTGGGCCGGACCAGCGCGGCGCCGCTTGACTCATAGCATCGCTGGTGTAACTTAGCCGACACTAAGTTATGGAGCCGAAGCATGTCCCGCGTCCTGCCTCCCCATGCCGTCGCCGCCATGGCGCAAGCGGGAGACGGCATGCGGACCGAGAGCCTGCCGGAAGTGCACCGGACGGTGCGGGTGCCCTCGGCCGGCGGCATGCTGCGCAAGTTCCTGGCGTTCTTCGGGCCGGGCTACCTCATCGCGGTCGGCTACATGGACCCGGGCAACTGGGCCACGGCGCTCGCGGGCGGCTCCGGCTTCGGCTACACCCTGCTCTCGGTCGCGCTCGCCTCGTCGCTGATGGCCATCCTGCTGCAATCGCTCTGCGCGCGCGTCGGCATCGCGACCGGGCGCGACCTGGCGCAGCTCTGCCGGGAGCGCTTCCCGAAGGCCGTCGCCTATCCGCTGTGGTTCATGGCCGAGATCGCGATCTGCGCCACCGACCTGGCCGAGCTGATCGGCACGGCCATCGCGCTCGAGCTGCTGTTCGGCATCCCGCTGATCTGGGGCGTGATGCTGACCGCGCTGGACGCCTTCCTGATCCTGTGGCTGCAGAACAAGGGCGTGCGCTGGCTGGAGGCGCTGATCATCGGCCTGATCCTGCTGATCGTCGGCTGCTTCGCCGTGCAGATCGCCTATGCCGACCCGGCGTGGGGCGAGGTCCTGCGCGGCTACATCCCCTCGTCCTCGATCGTGACCGACCGGACCCAGCTCTACATCGCGCTCGGCATCCTGGGCGCGACCGTCATGCCGCATAACCTCTATCTGCACACGGCGCTGGTGCAGTCGCGCGACGTCGGTCCCACGGTCCGGGAGCGCCGGGAGGCCGTCCGCTTCGCGACGCTGGACAGCACCATCGCCCTCACGCTCGCGCTGCTGATCAACTCCGCCATCCTGATCCTGGCTGCCGCCACGTTCCACGCGCGCGGCAGCACCGAGGTCGCCGAGATCCAGGACGCCTACCAGCTCATGGCGCCCCTGCTCGGCAGCGGGCTGGCCGCAATGTTGTTCGCGATAGCCCTCCTGCTCTGCGGCTTGAACTCGACCGTCACGGCGACGCTGGCGGGGCAGGTCGTGATGGAGGGCTTCCTGCGCTTCCGGCTGCCGCCGGTCGCGCGCCGGCTCATCACGCGGCTCGTGGCCATCGTACCCGCCGTCGCGGTCACCTGGGCCTATGGCGAGAGCGGCACGGCGCGGCTGCTGATCCTCAGCCAGGTCGCGCTGTCGCTGCAACTCCCGTTCGCGGTGATCCCGCTGATGATGTTCGCCTCCGACAAGACGCGCCTCGGTGCGCTGACGGCGCCGCGCTGGCAGGCCGGGCTGGGCTGGGCGATCGCGGCGCTGATTACCGGGCTGAACGTGAAGCTGCTGTCGGACGCCCTGCTCGGAGGGTAGGCGGCGCCCCGCGCCGATCCCTATCCTCCGCGGAAGCCTCGTCATCATCGTGCCGGCGCATTGACAGCGTTGCATGGCATCCGCAGCTTTCGGCCGAACCTGGACAGCCGCGTGAACGACTTCGGCAGCGCCTTCAGCACCGCCCTCGCGCTCGTCGCCACGGCCGACCCGGCGGTGGCGCAGATCGTCGGGTTGTCGCTCCGCGTCAGCCTGACCGCCGTTGCGATCGCAGCAGTGGTCGGGCTGCCGCTCGGCGCGCTGCTCGCGGTGTCCCGCTTCGCCGGCCGCAACGCCATCGTGGTCGCGCTGAACGCGCTCATGGGGCTGCCGCCCGTGGTCGCCGGGCTGTTCCTCTACCTGCTGCTGTCGCGCTCCGGCCCGCTCGGCGGCCTCGGCCTGCTTTTCACGCCCGTCGCCATGGTCGTCGCCCAGGCTGTGCTGATCGCGCCGATCCTGGCCGCGCTCGCGCGCCAGGTGCTGGAAGGGCTGTGGGAGGAGTATGCCGAGCAGCTCAGCTCCTTCGGCGCCGGGCCGTGGCGCGCCGTGCCGACGCTGCTCTGGGACGGCCGCTTCGCCCTGCTGACCGTGCTGCTCGCCGGCTTCGGCCGGGCGAGCGCCGAGGTCGGCGCGGTCATCATCGTCGGCGGCAACATCGATGGCTACACCCGCGTGATGACGACCGCCATCGCGCTGGAGACCAGCAAGGGCGACCTGCCGCTGGCCCTTGCCCTCGGCCTCGTGCTGATGACGATCGTGCTCATGGTGAATGCTGCGGCGCAGGCGGCGCGCGGCGTCGGCGCCCGATGGGCCGGCTGATGCGCGCGCCCGACACCATCCTGCCGCTGCATGCCGAGAGGGTGGGCTTCACCGCCGGCGGCGTCTCCATCCTGGAGAGCGTCTCGCTCGCCATCGAGGCCGGGCCGCCGACCCGCATCATCGGCCCGAACGGCGCCGGCAAGAGCGTGCTGCTGCGCCTGCTGCACGGGCTGCTTGCGCCGACCGCCGGGCGCGTGGCCTGGGCCGGCCCCGCGACGGCCCGGCGCCAGGCGATGGTGTTCCAGCGCCCGGTGCTGCTGCGCCGCTCGGTCCTCGCCAACGCCGCCTATCCGTTGGCGCTGGCCGGCGTGCCGCGCGCCGCGCGCAGGTGCCGCGCGCAGGAGGCTCTGGCGCTGGTCGGCCTCGCCGAACTGGCGGACCGGCCCGCGCGGCGCCTCTCCAGCGGCGAGCAGCAGCGCCTGGCGCTCGCCCGCGCCGCCGCGGTGGGGCCGGAGGTGCTGTTCCTCGACGAGCCCTGCGCGAGCCTCGACCCGGCCGCGACCCGCGCCGTGGAGGAGATCGTGGCCGCCCTCGCCGCGCGCGGCGTCAAGGTCGTCATGACGACCCACGACCTCGGCCAGGCGCGGCGCCTCGCGGGCGACGTGGTGTTCCTCCATCGCGGCCGGGTGCGCGAGCACACGCCGGCCGCCGCCTTCTTCGCCGGACCCGCCACGCCGGAGGCCGCCGCCTTCCTGCACGGCGACCTGGTCTGGTGAGGCGCAACGCGCCAAGGAGACGCACCATGCTCAAGGCACTTCGCCGAACGCTGCTGGCCGCGCTGCTCGGCGCCATCGCGCTGCCGGCCGCGGCGCAGGAGCGCTTCATCACCGTCGCATCCACCACCTCGACCGAGCAATCGGGCCTGTTCGGTCACATCCTGCCGATCTTCACGCGGGAGACCGGCATCGCGGTGCATGTCGTCGCGCTCGGCACCGGCCAGGCGCTGGATGTCGGCCGGCGCGGCGACGCCGACGTGGTGTTCGTCCATGACCGCGCGGCCGAGGAGCGCTTCGTGGCCGAGGGCTTCGGCGGCCCGCGCCGGCATGTCATGTACAACGACTTCGTGATCGTCGGACCTGCCGCCGACCCCGCCCGCGTCGCCG
>JBBSIT010000073.1:0-11003 GCA_038231995.1 Acetobacterales bacterium
CATGCTCCAGATCGGCAGGATTGGTGTCAACACCCACATCTTACGCGCGATCAAGGGCCTGTACTATGCCCGCCAACCCTCATGAATTTTGCAGGCTAGACCCTTTTAAGGTCCAGTCAGGGTCGAAAGCCGAAGTCCGAACCCATCCTCGGTCCATCCCCACCCCCGTGGACACGCGCCCCCGCCTGTGCTGCCCTCCCCACGGGGAGAACGCATCCATGCCAAACCACCACCAAACCCGCCGCACCGCCCTGCTCGGGGCCGCCGGCGCCCTCGCCGCCAGCACGTCACCCGCCCGCGCCCAGGCCGGCGCCCACGTGCCCTTCACGGTTCCGCAGACCACCATCCCGATCGTCGGCTCCAACCAGGTTTTCCCCGTCCGCCGCATCTACTGCATCGGCCGCAACTACGCCGCCCACGCCCGCGAGATGGGCTCCGACCCAAACCGCGAGCCGCCGTTCTTCTTCCAGAAACCGACCGACGCGGTGCAGCTCGTCCCGCCCGGCGCCACGGTGGACCACCCGTATCCATCGCTGACCAAGAACTACCACCACGAGATCGAGTTCGTAGCCGCCCTCGGCGCCGGCGGGCGGGACGTCCCCGCGTCGCGCGCGCTCGACCTCGTGTTCGGCTACGCCATCGGCCTCAACATGACCCGGCGCGACCTGCAGCGCGGCATGGGCGACCAGAAGAAGCCCTGGGAGATCGGCAAGAGCTTCGACCGCTCCGCCCCCATCGGCCCGATCCACCCCGTCGCCATGACCGGCCACCCGACCGAGGGCCGCATCTGGCTCAAGGTGAAGGGCCAGACCAAGCAGGACGCCAACCTCAAGGAGATGATCTGGTCGGTGGCCGAGCAGATCAGCCAGCTCTCCGCCGCCTTCGAGCTGCAGCCCGGCGACATCATCTACTCCGGCACGCCCGAGAACGTTGGCCCCGTAGTGCCCGGCGACGTGATGGAGGGCCATATCGACGGCCTGCCGGAGATCCACGTGAAGGTCGTCGCAGCATGAGCGGCGAGGGCAAGATCGCCGTCGTCACCGGCGCCGGCAGCGGGGTGGGCCGCGCCTGCGCGCTCGCTCTGCTGCGGGAGGGCTACACCGTGGCGCTCGCCGGCCGCCGGGCCGACGCGCTGGAGGAGACGGTGCGCCTCGCGGGCGAAGCCAGCGCGCGGGCGCACGCGATCCCCACCGACGTGTCCGACCCGGCGTCGGTCGCCGCCCTGTTCGGCGCCGTGCGGGACCGGCACGGCCGGCTCGACGTCGTGTTCAACAACGCCGGCGGCAACGTGCCGAGCACGTCGTTCGAGGACCTCACCTTCGAGCAGTGGTCCGGCGTGGTGGCCGTCAACCTGACCGGCGTGTTCCTCTGCGCGCAGGCGGCGTTCCGCATCATGAAGGACCAGGCGCCGCAGGGCGGGCGGATCATCAACAACGGCTCCATCTCGGCCCACGCGCCGCGCCCGGGCTCGGCGCCCTACACCAGCACCAAGCACGCCATCACCGGGCTGACCAAGAGCATCTCGCTCGACGGCCGGCGATACAGCATCGCCTGCGGCCAGATCGACATCGGCAACGCCGCCACGCCGATGACGGCGCGGATGGCCACCGGCGTGCCGCAGGCGAACGGAACGATGGAGGTCGAGCCGACGATGGACGTGGACTGCGTCGCCCGCTCGGTCGTGCTGATGGCCGGGATGCCGCTCGACGCCAACGTGCAGTTCATGACGGTGATGGCCACGAAGATGCCGTTCGTCGGCCGGGGCTAACGGGGTTGCCGCATGGCGCGTCGGGCTGCCTGCGCCCTCGCGCTCGGGCTGTGGGCGGCGCCGGCCGAGGCCGAGCCGCCCTCCGTCCGCCTGTGGGACGGCGCCGTCGTCCTGAGCCCGTACGGCCTGTTCCAGCTCGACATGGGCACGACCTTCGCCCACAGCCGCAACGGCGGACCCGGCGCCGGGGTGAACCTGCGGCGCGCCCGCCTGGGCGTCGAGGCCGAGATCCTGAAGGACGTGGAGGCGACGTTCATCTGGGAGTTCGGCAGCACGCCCGACAGCCCGGACCGGCTGTATCAGGCCAGCGTCGCCTACAAGGGCGTCGAGCCGTTCACCGCCACGGTGGGCGTGTTCAAGCCGCAGTTCTCGCTGGAGCGGATGCAGGGCTCGGGCGACCTGCTGTTCCTGGAGCGCGCGAGCATCGTATCCGTCGCGGCCGGGATGGCGGCCGGGTCCGCCCGGGTCGGCGCGGAGCTGCAGGCGAACGGCGACCGCTGGCTGGCTGCCGCGGCGCTCACCGGCAGCCGGACCGGACCCGGCGAGGACAGCGGCCAGCGCGGCGTGACCGCCCGGCTCACCGGCGTGCCCGTGCAGGCCGGCGGACTGCTGCTGCATCTCGGCCTGTCCGGCGCGATATCCTATCGCCCGCCGCGCGAGGACGGGGCCAGGCGGATCAGCCTGTCCAACCCGCCGGAGCTGGCGCTGGACAAGGTGGACAGCCCGCTGGACACCGGGTCGATCCGGGCGCGCACGGCCCGCACCGGCGGGGTCGAGGCCGGGCTCGGCTGGGGCCGACTCTGGGTGCAGGGCGAGTACTACGGCATCGCCGTGGACCGGGCCGGGCCGCGCAACGGCACGCTGGAGTTCTCCGGCTGGTATGCGCAGGCGGCCTGGACCGTGCTGGGCCAGCCGCGGCAATACAAGCCGAGCGAGGCCGTCTGGTCCGCGCCGAAGCCGGACGAGGGCGGGTTCAACCCGGCCGCCGGGCGCTGGGGCGCCGTCGAGGTTGCCGGGCGCTTCTCCACCATCGACCTGAACGACGCCGAGGTGCGCGGCGGCCGCCAGAGCGTCTGGACCGCGGGCGTCGGCTGGGTCCCCGTCGATCCGCTGCGCTTCGTGCTGCAGTACCAGAACACGACGGTGCGGGGCGGCGCCGACGACCGGCGCTTCCAGGCGGTGGCGCTGCGCGCGCAGTTGCAGTTCTGAGGCCCCGTGCAACCGGCCTCTCACGCTGGCGTTGCGCGAGCGGTGGAGGGCAGCATGGCAGCGACGGCGAAGCGGACGGACCCGGCCCTTTGGGAGCGGGTGAAGGCGGAGGTCACGGCCGGCGAAAAGGGCGGCGACCCCGGCGAGTGGTCGGCGCGCAAGGCGCAGATGGCCGTGCAGCGTTACAAGGCAGCCGGCGGCGGCTACGAGGGCCGCAAGACGGCCGACAACCACCTCACGCAATGGACCAAGGAGGAGTGGGGCACCAAGTCCGGCGCCAAGAGCGGGGATACCGGCGAGCGCTATTTGCCGAAGAAGGCGCGCGAGGCCCTGTCCGACAGCGAGTACAAGCGCACCACGGCCAAGAAGCGGGCGGACGCCGCCAAAGGCAAGCAGCACAGCGCGCAGCCGCGGGACGTGGCGGCCAAGACGGCGGACGCGCGCCTGGCCGAGCTGCCCAAGGCCGAGCTGATGCAGCGCGCCGCCAAGCACGGCATCGCCGGGCGCAGCCGGATGACCAAGGACGCGCTGGTCAAGGCGCTCGGGCATCACGCATGAGCCCGCACACGTTCACCGACGAGGAGCGGCGCGACACGGAGACGGAGTTCCGCCGGGTCGTGAACATGACGCCGGCGGCGCTGCGCAACTGGCTGGCGAGCGAGGATAGCCGCTCGGTCGGCATGACGCCGGAGGGCGAGCGGGTGACGGCGCTCGGCGGCGAGGAATCGGTCGGGCATCACATGGGCGAGCGCATCCTCGAGATCCGCGAGGGCCGCAAGGCGGACCTTACGGACGCGGATTACGCCGATATGCGCAAGGTGATCGGCTACGTGCACCGGCACAGCGCGCAACGGCCGGCGGGGGACGTGACGGACACGCGGTGGCGGCGGTCGTTGATGAACTGGGGGCATGACCCGTTGCGCTAAAGCCACGGCTCCGGATTCCAGCTTGCAAATCGGCCGCTGAACCCGGACTCTCCATCCCAATGACGCATCGACGCCGGGTCAACCCGGCGTCATGGGGGAGGGCGGTCCGATGGACCTGGAGACTCGTACGATCAAGGCCGTGACGATGCGGCTCGTGCCGTTCCTGATCGTCTGCTACTTCGTGGCCTATCTCGACCGGGTCAACGTGGGCTTCGCCGCGCTGACGATGAACAAGGACCTGGGGCTCTCGTCGGCGGCGTACGGGCTGGGCGCCGGCATCTTCTTCCTCAGCTACTTCGTGTTCGAGGTGCCGTCCAACCTGTTCCTGGAGCGGTTCGGCGCGCGCAAGTGGATCGCGCGGATCATGCTGAGCTGGGGCATCATCTCCGGCGGCATGGCCTTCGTGCAGGGCGAGACGAGCTTCTACGTCATGCGCTTTCTGCTCGGCATCGCCGAGGCGGGCTTCTTCCCCGGCATCATCTTCTATCTCACGCTATGGTTCCCCGCCTCCTACCGCGCCCGCATCATCGGCTTCTTCATGGCGGCGATCCCGCTATCCTCCGTGCTGGGCGCCCCGGTGTCGGGCGCGCTGCTCGGGCTCGACGGCTGGATGGGCATGCGGGGCTGGCAGTGGCTGTTCATCGTCGAGGCGGTGCCCGCCGTCGTGCTGTCCGTCGTCGTGTTCTTCTATCTGACGGACAAGCCCGCCGACGCCGTCTGGCTGCCCGCCGAGGGCCGCACCTGGCTCGCGACCCGGCTCGATCAGGAGCAGCGCCAGCGCGTGAGCGTGAAGCACTATAGCGTGCGGGACGCGCTGCTGAACCCGCAGGTGCTGGCGCTGGGACTGGTGTATTTCGGCGCCGTCGCCTGCAACTACGGCCTCGGCTTCTTCCTGCCGCAGATCGTCAAGGGGTTCGGGCTGACCAACCTGCAGACCGGGTTCGTGACGGCTATCCCCTACGTGGTGGGCGTGGTCGCGATCATCGGGTGGGGGCGCCGGTCGGACGCGAAGAACGAGCGCAAGTTCCACTGCGCGGCCGCCCTCGCGGTGGCCTCGATCGGCATCGCGGTCTCGACCCTGCTGCCCGACCCCACGCTGAAGATGATCGCGCTCAGCGTCTCCGCCGCAGGGGTGTTCGGCTGCCTGCCGGTGTTCTGGACCCTGCCGACCTCGTTCCTGTCCGGCGCCGCGGCGGCGGGCGGCATCGCGATCATCAACTCGATCGGCAACCTGTCCGGGTTCGCCGGGCCATACGTGGTGGGCTACCTGCGGGACCTGACGGGCAGCTTCAACGGCGGCCTGCTGTTCCTGGCGGCGTGCGGCGCGGTGGCGACGGTGATCGTGCTGTCGCTGCACCATGACCGGCGGACGGAGGGGACGGACACTGCGGGCGTGCGGGCGGCGGAGTAGACGGCGCCTACGCCGGAGCGGTGCGCGCCATAGCGGCGAGAAGCTCGCTGAGGACCTCGGCCGTGGTCGTAGATGCCGTGTCGATGACGATATGCGGCCGGTCCCAGGGCTGGTAGTTCCGGGCGGTCACGTCGGCCTAGGTCGGGAGCCGTAAGCCGGCGATGTCGGTGGTCCGCGTCTCGACCCGGCGCCGATGCGCCGCGATGTCCGAGCATACGATCTCGACCTCGACGGCTCGGACGCCGGCCCGCTCAGCGACGGCGAGCCAGGCGTCCCGCGTGACCTGCAGCGGGTTCACGGAATCTGCGATGATCGTGCCGCCGATGCGGAGGTTATCCTCCGCCAAGGCGTAAGCGATGACGTATCCTGCCGGGCCGACCTCCGACCGCAGCGTGCCCGATGACCGCAACGCCTGCTCGATCGTGTCGATGCGGAGGTGGGTTGCGCCGAGCCGTTGGCTGAGCGCCCGCGCGACCGTGGTCTTGCCGGTGCCGGGCAGGCCGCCGAACACGATGAGCATAGGCTGCATCCAGTCCCGCTTACGCCCGCGAGAGGCTACGTCTTCGCCATCAGCCCGGCGCTCACCAGCCCGCCATGCCGCGTCTCCCCCGGCTCGCACAGGTCGGCAAGTGCGGGGGCGACGTGCTCAGGCCGGGGCAGCGCCGCCCGGTCCTCGCCCGGCATCGCCTCGCGGCGCAGCCGGGTGCCGACCACGCCGGGGTCGAACAGGTTCACCCGCAGGCTGGTCCCGTGCGTCTCCTCCACCCACGTCCGCACCAGGTGCTCCATCCCCGCCTTGGTCGCGCCGTACATGCCCCAGTAGGCGCGCGGCGCCGCCGCAAGCGCGTCCGTCACGAACACCGCCCGCCCGGCCTCCGCGACCTGCAGCAGCGGCGCGCAGGTGCGGATCAGCCGCCATGTAGCGGAGAGATTGGCCGCCGCCACGCCGTCCCAGTCCTTCGCCTGGATGTGCGACACCGGCGTCAGCTTGCCCAAGCTCGCTGCGCAGTGCACCAGCACGTCCAACCGGCCGAACCGCTCCGCGATGCTCGGCCCGACCGCGTCCAGCGCCGCCCCGTCCGTGATGTCGAGCGGCAGCAGCGTCGCCGTGCCGCCGGCGGCCTCGACGGCGTCGTCCGTCTCCTCCAGGCCGCCCTGCGTGCGCGCGAGCAGCACGAGGTGGGCGCCGCGCCGGGCCAGCTCGATGGCGGCGGCAGCACCGATGCCGCGGCTCGCGCCCGTGACGAGCGCGACCCGGCCGGCCTGCGTGCGGCTCACGGCAGCGCTGCGAGCAGGCTGAGCTGGCGTTCGGCGTTCTTGTCCATGTCGGGCAGCTCGATCGGGTAATCGCCGGTGAAGCACGCGTCGCAGTAGCGCGGCTTGTCCTCGGCGCGGCCGGGCTTGCCGAGCGCGCGGTACAGCCCGTCGAGCGAGACGAAGGCCAGGCTGTCCGCGTCGATCAGCTTGGCCATCTCGGCGATGTCGTGATGGGCGGCCAGCAACTTGCCGCGCTCGGGCGTGTCGATGCCGTAGAAGCAGCTATGGGTGGTGGGCGGCGAGGAGATGCGCATGTGCACTTCCTTGGCGCCGGCGGCGCGCACCATCTCGACGATCTTGCGGCTCGTGGTGCCGCGCACGATGCTGTCGTCCACCAGCACCACGCGCTTGCCCGCCAGCACGGCGCGGTTGGCGGAGTGCTTCAGCTTGACGCCGAGATTGCGGATGCTGTCGGTCGGCTCGATGAAGGTGCGGCCGACATAGTGGTTGCGCACGATGCCGAGCTCGAACGGGATGCCGCTCTCGGCGCTGAACCCCATGGCGGACGGCACGCCGCTGTCGGGCACCGGCACGACGACGTCGGCATCCAGCGCGCTCTCGCGGGCGAGCTCCGCGCCGATGCGCTTGCGCGCGTCATAGACGGCCATCCCCTCCATCACGGAGTCGGGCCGGGCGAAATAGACGTATTCGAACACGCAGAACCGGCTCGGCGCCGCGCCGAACGGCTTGATGCTGTGCACGCCCTGGTCGTTGATCACCACGATCTCGCCGGGCTCGACGTCGCGGACGAACTCGGCGCCCACGATGTCGAGCGCGCAGGTCTCGCTGGCGAGCACCCAGCCGCCGGTGCCCTCGGTGCCGATCCGCCCCAGGATAAGCGGCCGCACGCCGAGCGGGTCGCGCACGCCCATCAGCGCCTCGTTGGACAGCGCCACGAGCGAGTAGGCGCCGACCACCTGCTTCAGCGCGTCGATCAGCCGGTCCACCACGGTGGAGTAGAGGCTGATGGCGATGAGGTGGATGAACACCTCGCTATCCGTGGTGCTCTGGAACAGGCAGCCGCGGCGCACCAGCGCTTTGCGGAGCGCCTGCGCGTTGGTCAGGTTGCCGTTATGCGACACGCCGAAGCCGCCGAACTCGAAATCGGCGAATAGCGGCTGCACGTTGCGCAGAATGGTGTCGCCGGTGGTGGCGTAGCGGTTGTGGCCGATCGCGCTGGCGCCGGGCAGGGCGGCGATCACCTTGGCCTCGCCGAAATTGTCGCCGACCAGGCCGAGGCCGCGATGGATGTGGAAGCGCTTGCCGTCGTAGCTGAGGATGCCGGTCGCCTCCTGGCCGCGGTGCTGCAGCGCGTGCAGCCCGAGCGCCGTGACGGCAGCGGCGTCGGCGACGTTCCAGACGCCGAATACGCCGCACTCCTCGTGGAGCTTGTCGGCCTCTAGCTCGGCTTGGGTCAGGTGCATGACGTCTCCTACTCCCGGGGCGGGCGTGGGCCGGTGGCCCGGCCGACGGGATTGGCGTGCAAAAGAGCGGCGGCGGAGGTGGCCCGGCCTGCGGGCGGAGGCGTCACGATAGGCCGGTAGGCCGGCGGAAGCTGCGCGGCCGCCCAGGCAGCGCCATGATACACGGTGGGCAAGGTGCGCGCCTCCAGGACCGGCGCCGGCCATTGATCGGCAGGCAGCACCAGCCCCGCCAGGATATAGGCGACAACCACCAGCGCCGCACCCCGTCCGATGCCGAATACCAGACCCAACGTGCGATCAAGGCCGCCCACCGCCGAGCGCTGCACGGCGCCGCTCACCGCGCGCGCCACGAACCACAGCACGATCAGCACGGCCAGGAACACGGCGCCGAGCGCCACGGCGTCCGCGGCCGTGGGATCGGCGATCGAGCCGCGCACGATGGGCGCCACGGTGCCGAAGGAAGCGATGGCCGCCGCCGCAGCACCGACCCAGGCGGCAACGCCCAGCACCTCGCGCACCAGCCCGCGCAGGAATCCCACCATGCCCGAGACGGCGACGAGGCCCAGCACGGCGAGATCGACCCAGTTCATTTCGCGGTCTTGCCCGTGAAGCTGCCGACCAAATCGGTGAGGTGGCCGATCTCGTCGAGCCGCAGCCCCTCCGGCGCGGACAGCGTCCGTCCGCCGCGCGCGACCCGGCGCGGCAGGCAGGCGCCCTCGAATCCGAGCTTGTGCGCCTCCTTCAGCCGCGCCTCCGCCTGCGCCACCTGGCGCACCTCGCCGGACAGCCCGACCTCGCCGAAATACACCATGCCAGCCGAGGCGGGCGTCTCGGTCGCCGCCGACGCGATCGCCGCGGCCACGGCAAGGTCCGCCGCCGGCTCCTGCACGCGCAGCCCGCCGGCGATGTTCAGATAGACGTCGGTGGCCGACAGCCGCAGCCCGGCGCGCGTCTCCAGCACGGCGAGCAGCATGGAGAGCCGGCCGGAGTCCCAGCCGACCACGGAACGCCGGGGCGAGCCGCCGCTGTTGGGGGCGAGCAGCGCCTGCACCTCGACCAGCACCGGCCGCGTGCCCTCCAGCCCGGCGAACACCGCCGATCCCGCGATGTTGCCGCGCCGCTCCGCGAGGAACAGCGCGGAGGGGTTGGGCACCTCGGCCAGCCCCCGGTCGGTCATCTCGAACACGCCGATCTCGTCGGTGGCGCCGAAGCGGTTCTTCACCGCGCGCAGGATGCGGAACTGGTGGCCGCGGTCGCCCTCGAAGTAGAGCACCGCATCGACTATATGCTCCAGCACCCGCGGGCCGGCGAGCGCGCCCTCCTTCGTCACGTGCCCGACGAGCACGAGGGAGAAGCCGCGCGACTTGGCCAGCCGGATCAGCTCGAAGCTGCAGGCCCGCACCTGCGCCACCGTGCCCGGCGCGCTCTCGATCGTGTCGAGCCACATGGTCTGGATGGAGTCGATCACGACGAGCGTCGCGTCGGTCGCCTGCTCCAGGGTGGCGGCGATGTCGCGCACGTTGATGGCGGCGGCGAGCTCCATCTTGGCGTCGGCGAGGCCGAGGCGGCGGGCGCGCAGGCGGACCTGCTCCACGCTCTCCTCGCCCGATACGTATAGGACCCGGCGGCCCGCGCGCGACAGGGTGGCGGCGGCCTGCAGCATGAGGGTACTCTTGCCGATGCCAGGGTCGCCGCCGACTAGCACGACGGAGGCTGGGACGAGCCCGCCGCCCAGCACGCGGTCAAGCTCGGCGATGCCCGTCTCGGCGCGGGGCGGAGGTGCAGTGGTGCCTTCCAGGCCGACGAAGGCGACGCGCTTGCCGCTGCCCGCCTTGGCCGCGGCGCCGGGCCGGGCCTCGGTGGTTTCCTCGACAAGGGTGTTCCACTCGCCGCACGCGTCGCAGCGGCCGGACCACTTGGGGTAAACCGCGCCGCAGTTCTGGCAGACGTAGCGGGTGACGGGCTTAGCCACGCTTGCCGAACCTGTCGCCGAGGAGGATGGCAGTGAGGAAAACGGCGGCGTTGGGGGTTTCGCGAACTGCAAGCCAGTGGCCGCTAGCAATCACCGATCGGAAATGCAGTCCCTGGACATCCTTTTGAGTGAACGAGGCGAGACTATCGTAATCTGCCAAGTAGCGCGCTTCCTGCAAGTCGACGAATATCGTTGCGAATGCGATCATCCTAGGATCGACTGAACCCGAAAGGAAATTCCGCCAAGAGTTCACGGGTGCTTTCGGCGAGGCGGTCAAGGCATCGCAAGCCTTTCTAATCTGCAGGTGTGTAATGGTCCGGCGTACGGCCGACCGAAGCTGACTTTTGGACGCCGGCGCAACGATTGCAGCCGCGTCGTCGCTGATGGTATGGAACAAAGCATAGTAGCAGGATGACACTGACCGCCGTAGGTCGGCATCGGTCATTGCGCCAGCCTGGCCCCGCATAAGCTGACCAGCCTGATATAGAAGCTCCGTTGGATCCAAGTCTGTGCTTAGTGCTGCAGATTGGGCGAGGGGCGTTTGAAACGCACAAAGGCAAAACGTTCAACGCCGGCGTCTCGCAATTCCGCGCGGACCTCATCTGCAAACGCATAAACCGAGGCGTAGGTAGCCTGTGTCTCTTCGATGTCAGAGCGCAGCGTGAACACAAGCCACATTGCCGGTGTGTCCGAATAGTCTATTCCGAACTCGACAGCGACACTGTCGACGTCATCAGGAAGCCGATGCCGCGCCACAACACTGTTTGCGACACGCTCCTCGCTAACCGCCGGAGACTCGTAAACATCCACGTCCAAAATCCTCCCGCCGCACACATGGCCCGGCCAGCGCCGCCGATCAATCCATCACCGCCGCAGCTCCATCCGGATCGGCCCCTCGCGCCGCCCATGGGTGAACTGGTCCACCAACGGGTTGCCGCTATCGAGCAACTTCGCCGCCGGCCCCTGCCATACCAGC
>JBBSIT010000074.1:0-10808 GCA_038231995.1 Acetobacterales bacterium
CGAGCGACGCCTTGCTGAACGTGGTGTTGTCGCACCCGAGCATGCTCGAAGCGTTGGGCGTCAATCCGATCACGCCGTGGAGCGGCGTGTCGATCACGGTGGCGTCCAGGGCGCCGGCATCCAGCCAGCGCAGCCGGACGCCGATGAGCGCCTCGTTCGTCGGCGCGACGTTGGAGATGATGCTGAGGCCGCAATTCAGCGCCCCCGGCTTGCAATCGCGCGGCAGCGTCCCGACCGACGCGCTGGCGAGGTTCACGGTGAACAGCGGCTGGTTTGCCTTGTTGATCTGGTCGTTCGCCGCGGCGCCGGCCAGCAGGTCTATCGATCTTGCGATCAGGCTGTCGCCCGGCGAGGACGGCACGTTACGGCCCGAGCTGCGCCTCAGGTTGTTCGGGTCGTCCGAGGCCGTGCCGTCCACATGGGTCAGGCCGAGACCGTGGCCCAGCTCGTGCGCCAGGGTGTCCACGTTCGCACTCGCGCTGACGACGAGCCCGTTGCCGGAGATCAGCCCGTATCCGGGGATTGAGCGGATCGGGTTGCCGCCGCTGACCAGCCGGATATCGTCGACCAGGAAGGCGTTGAGGGTGGTCGTATCGGCCGCCTGCTGGTGGCCCGCGCCCCGGATCAGCAGGTGGGCGGAGTCGATCGGGTTCCCGGCCACGTCGACATCGACGGTGGAGAACATCGAGGAGGTGAACGTGACCGGACGCTGCAGCTGGAACGACACGCCGGGATAGGACGCGCCGGCGAAGTCCGTCCCGGCCGTCTGCGCGAAGATCCTGTCGAGCGTGGCCTGATTGAACAGCTGGGAATACAGGCTGGCCGGATCGCTCGGATTGCCGCCCGGGCAGGCGCCGCCGGCTTGGCAGACGATGATCGGGTGCACTTGGATGGGGGCGGCCCGCGCAGGCTGGCTGGCCGCGGCCAGCAACGGGACGGCACATGCAGCCACGACAACGCCGATGCGCGACAAAACATGCCTCCGTTCCTGCAGAGGCAGAGTAGATCGGCACGAACGAGATACGCAACGACATTATGCGGCTCGCAATGAGGCGGTCATCCGGCCTCGACCGCCTTCTACTGGAACAGCCGCGCCCAGCCCTCGACGTCGTGCAGCATCGCGTCGGCAAGCTCGGCGACCTCCCGGCCGATCTCCTGGGACACCAGGGGGCGGTCGGCCGGCATGTCCCTGATCCGCGCCTCCGCGGCGCCGAGCAGGTTCGCCATGGTGCCGGACTGCTCGGCCAGCAGGTCCAGCTCCGCGTAGGCGCGCAGCGCTGCGAACGCCGCCGAGGGCGTTGCAAGCAGCACCGCTGCCTGCCCGAGCGCCTGCGCGGTCCCGGGCGCAGCGTGCAGTACGAGGAGCAGCATCTTGACCGCGACCAGCGCGACGGTGGCGAAGAACAGCGCCTCGCCCATCCCCGCGAGGCCGCGACTCGCGGCACGGCATCGGCGCGCACGGTCGAGATGGTAGGCCCGCTGCTCATCAAGCAGGGTATGCAGCACCCGGTCGCGAACCGCGTCGAGCCGCGGGCCTGACAGGGCGCCGCGCGGCAAGGGCAAAGCGCGCGCGACCGCGTCCACGTACCAACCGGCCCACAGCGCGTGTCCTCCTTCGTCCGCTGGATCATCCGCTCCGGCGGCCCGTCCGCCGGACCAGTCCGGCAGCGCCCAGCCGAGCAGCGCCAGCGCCCCTTGCTTGCGGCACAGCTCGGCGACCAGGCGGTATGCGATCCATCGTTCATGCCATCGCCGCCGCCCGCTCACCACCACCAGGCCGGCGATCGCGGCCAGGAGGACGAGCTCGGCCAGGGTGAGCGCCGGCTTGCCGAAGCCCTTGGCGTCGAGCGCCGCCGTCGCCAGCAGCAGCGCGAGCGCGGCCAGGAGGACGACGAGCGTGTAGGTGGAGCGGTAGCGGGCCGCATAGGCGCTCGCCAGGGCATTCGGCGCGGCATACGCCGCGTCCCAAGCCGTCCCTACCGGGTCCGCGCCGAGCGGAGGCCGGGGCGCCGCGCCCGACTCGTCCGGCTGCCGCAGTCGCCGGTCGCGGACCCGGCCCGCCCAGGCCGCCGCGCGCAGGACGCAGTCGCCGCTAGCTGCGAAGACGCGGCCGAACCAACCCGGCGCCTGCGTCCGCTCCTGCAGGAACTCCTGCAGCGGACCGGTCGCGCGCGGGCCGGGCCGGGCGGCGGCCATGCGGCCCAGGACGCCGTGCCCGTGGCTGTGGTGCGCGCCGGGCGGGACAGTGAGGCGCCGGATCCGGTCCCGCAACGCGTCCGCGGCCGCGGCGCCTTGCCTGGCGCGTTCGCGCCATCGCAGGTGGGAGGCGGCCTCGATCAGGATCGGCTCGCGCGCACCGGCCGGGTCGATCCACCAGACCGGCTGGCCGAAGGCGGCGGCGAACCCGACCGTGTCCGCAGTGCCGCCCGCGCCCCGGCCGGCGCCTCCGTCCCAGATCGCCACCAGCAGGTCGCAGTTCCGGACGACCAACCGGCTCACCGCCTGATAGCTCAGGGCCGCATCCTCGCCGCAGCTGCCGTCGAGCGTGACGATGCGAGGGCTGGACGCGTCGGCGCCGTCCGACGCCCGGAGGAGCAGGTTGCGGAACTCGCCGATGCTGCCGGGTTCGTCCTTCGATGTCCGTTCGTAGTCGTCCTGCGCGAACGGCAGCGCCACCGCGAGCTCGAAGCCCAGGTCGAGGGCGGTGCGCGCCCCCAGCTGGTCGGCGCCCTTCGCCAAGGGCGACAACACTCTTAGCCATGGCCGGAGCGGGCCGAGGTGCCCCTCGGCGTAGACGGCCCTGGCCTCCGGGCGCTGCCCGGCGGCCGCCACCTCGTCGCGAACCAGCTCCAGCACGGCCCTGACCTGCGCCTGCACCCGCGGCAACGCCCCCTCCGGCAGGCGTCGCGTGCCGGTGACGCCGACGCGGAACGCCAGGCGGGGCCGGACAGGGCACAGTTCGGCGGTGCGGTTCATGCGCTGCGCGGCCTCCGGTCCAGTGATCCGATTGCAAGTCAACCCACGACGCGGGTGCGTGTGCAATGCTCAGTTGCGTTGCTGCGCGGTCCAGATGTTCGATATTGCAACGGGCTTGAGGGGTCTGGCCCATGATTATCGCAACTGATGCAGACTGGCCGCAGCTAGGATCTCCATCATTGGCCGCCTGCCCAGGCCGATCGTACGGGATGACAAGGTTGGGTGGGCAGGCAAACGACCAGTTCCGATTCGTCCATCATACGGGCAGTCCGGCGGCCAGCAGGTTGCGGCGCAGCTTGGGATGGCCTGCCAGCCGCACCGTCTGCGAAGCAGCGGGCGGCAAAGCCGCCCGAGGGTCGAGGTAGACACGAAATTGTGTGGCACGATCCGGCACGCCAGCTACATCCAGTGGCCGCGCACCCAGATGTAGGTCACTCCGTCCCGTCGCCAGTAGCCGTCCTGCCACAGCGTGCCGTGTCCAGCGCGATCCACCCATCGACCCACAGTCCAGTCGAATTGCTGGCCATCCCAGTCGTAATGGCCGGGCTGCCAGATCAACGGTATAGATGACACCGGCGGCACCGGGACCCTCTCTGCCCGGGGCGCCGGGACAGGGGGATAGGTGCCGTACGTCGTCGTGCAGGCGCTCAGCAAGATCCAGAGAGGAACCACCAGGATCAGTCGTGCCATTGATTGCCTCCGAGGGCCCATGAGGGCGTGTATCTGCCGCCGTCTCGCCTTAATGTGTCAGCATGACGGGCGCTAGCCAGCATGGCTGGCCTCGACACATGCGCCTGGAGACTTGATGTACCAACCCTGGTCTCGTCCTTGAGCCTGCCCTGTAGAGCCCGACCTGGATAACCGAGGTGTCCGCCGTGCCACAATCGTTCCGGCCTTTGATTTATCTCTGGAGCGCCGTGTTCTCGATCTCCGCGGTAGGAGCGATGACGCTGCAGGCATTCGGCCCGGTGAGCCTCCACAACCCGGGACCAGACGAGATGGTCCCGTCCATGCGGCCCGTCGCGGCTGCCGTACCGCAGGCAGTCGAGGTGAATGAGCCGCTTCAAGCACCGCCGACCATCGACCTGGAGTCTCCGAGCCCAGCGGTGCTCGTTGCCGGGATCACGGAAGTGCGTAAGCCTCAGCCGCTTGGCATAGCGCCCTCACCCGTATCCAGTCAGCCCATCCTAGCGTCGGTTGCGCCGCCCCACCCGGCGCAGAGCTCTCGTCTCAAGACACCGGCTGCGGCGCGCAGGCCGACAGCGGCGGAGGAGACCGCGTTCGCTCCCCCCTCGTTCTACCAGGGCTTCGCCTTTCGCAGCCCGACCGGCTACATCGGCGTCTATACGAGAGGCTCCGATGGCGTAAGGGTATTCCGGTCCGACCCGTAATTCTGTCGACTTCATGGGAGGTTAACGATGAAGCTGCTGCATTCGCTGCTGCTCACCATCCTGTTTGCTGCGTCCGCGCTGGCGCAACCCATCATCATTCCCTTGGCGCCGCAGCCGCAGGAGCCTCCCCCATCGCCACCGCCATCGCCGGTTCCAGTCGCTCCGCCGCAGGCTAACGTGCCGGGCAGCACCGATCCAAGTGCCCCGGCAGCACCGGAGCGAGCGACAGGAGCAGCGGGCGACGATGCTGTGAAGACACCGAACCGCTAGCTGCTTGGTCTCGGGATGAGGGGGTCGGGGTTGAGCTTGAAGATGTTGGAGGCCGCGCGTTGCAGCGGGCCAGATAACGGCGCCGCCACAAGCGGCATGTGCGTCGGCCGGCCCATTCGCTCGTCGTCCAGCCCCACGCGCGCTGGTAACGGTTCAACGTCGTGCGGGTCAGCAGGCGCAGCGGTGCCCGCACCAGCCCGTCCGGCGTCTCGATCCCGTGCTCGACCAGCAATTCGAGGGCGCGCACGGTCGAGGGGTGCCGGTTCTTCGGGTTGGCTGACTATTCACGACCGCACTGTCAGCCCACCACGTTCCGCGGCGCCTGCCCCGCCAGCACCGCGTCGATCCCGTCCAGCACCAGCATGCCCATCGCGTCGCGCGTCTCCCGCGTGGCGCTGCCGAGATGCGGCAGCAGGACGACGTTCTCGAGCGCCTGATAGCCCGGGTTCACCCGCGGCTCGCCCTCGTAGACGTCCAGCCCGGCGGCCGCGACCTGGCCGGAGCGCAGCGCCTCGATCAGCGCGTCGTCGTCGATCAGGGTGCCGCGGGCGGCGTTGGCGACGATCGCGCCGCGGGGCAGCCGGGCGATGCGCTCCCGGTTCAGCCAGTGATACGTGCCGGCGCCGCCGGGCGCGTGCAGGCTCAGCACGTCGCTCACCGCGAGGAAGCTCTCGTCGCTCTCGTGGAAGGTCGCCCCCTGCTCCTGCTCCGGGGACACGCGCACCTGGTCGCGGTAATGCACCTCCATGCCGAAGCCGCGCGCCATCCGCGCCAGCTCGCGCCCGATGCGGCCCATGCCGAATATCCCGAGCCGGCGGCTGGACACCTGCGTGCCCATGAGCTGCGTCGGCGCCCAGCCGGTCCAGCCGCCGGACCGCACCAGCCGTTCGCCCTCCCCGGCCCGGCGCGCCGCCGCCAGGATCAGCAGCATGGCGCACTCCGCGGTGGCGACCGACAGCACGTCGGGGGTGTGCACCACTTGGATGCCGCGGGCACGCGCCGCTGCCAGGTCCACGTGGTCGAACCCCACGCTGAACGTGCCGATGACGCGCACGCTGTCGGGCAAGGCCGCGATCACGCCGGCGTCGAGCGTCTCGGCCGGGCAGCACAGGATCGCGCTTGCCCCGTCCGAGCGGGCCAGCACGTCCGCGCCGGTCACGGGCGTGTCGTCCTCGTTGAGGCGGACCTCGTAATCGCGGCTCGCGCGCGCCTCCACCGCGGCGGGCAGGCGGCGGGTGACGACCAGGACAGGTTTGCTCATCGGCGGGGCTCCACGGCGGATCGGCCGGGCGCGCATGATGGCCGGGCTTGCCGGCCGGCGGAAGGGGCGGCACGGTGCGCCCATGCACGACAAGCTGACCTCAGACCTCGACCCTGGCCTCGCCGCGCGGCTGCGCATCCGGTCAGGCGCGCATCGCGGACCGACCGCCGGGCTGGCGCCGGGCCGGGTGCAGGCCAACCTGGTGATCCTGCCCGACGCGCTCGCCTCCGACTTCCTGCGCTTCTGCCAGCGCAATCCGAAGCCCTGCCCGCTGCTCGCCGTGTCCGAACCCGGCGACCCCACGCTGCCTGCGCTCGGCGCCGGCATCGACATCCGCACGGACGTGCCGCGCTACCGCGTCTGGCGCGACGGCGCGCTGGAGGCGGAGGTGGACAGCCTCGGCGCCTACTGGCAGCCGGACCTCGTGTCATTCCTGCTGGGCTGCACCTTCTCGTTCGAGGAGGCGCTGCTGGCCGAGGGCCTGCCGGTCCGCCACATCGAGCAGGGCTGCAACGTGCCGATGTATCGCACCAGCATCCCGACCGCGCCGGCCGGCGTGTTCGCCGGGCCGATGGTAGTGTCGATGCGGCCGATGCGCCCGGCGGACGCGATCCGCGCGGTGCAGATCACCTCGCGCTTCCCCGCGGTGCACGGCGCGTCGGTGCATCTCGGTTTGCCCGAGGCCATCGGCATCAACGACCTGGGCGCGCCCGACTACGGCGACCCGGTGGAGGTCCGGCCCGGCGAGCTGCCGGTGTTCTGGGCCTGTGGCGTCACCCCTCAATCCGTTGTGGCCGCGAGCCGGCCGGAGCTGTGCATCACCCACGCGCCGGGCTGCATGCTGGTGACGGACCTGCTGAACGCCCGGCTGGCAGCGCTGTAGATGACCGCACGGCTCGCGGTCGATATCGGCGGCACCTTCACCGACCTGGCGCTGGAGCACGAGGGACGCCGGGTCACGGCCAAGGTGCTGACGACGCAGGCCGAGCCGGAGCGGGGCGTGCTCACGGGGGTCGAGGACATTCTACGGCAGGCCGGGCTGCCCGCCTCGGCGGTCGGCATCCTGGTGCACGGCACCACGCTCGCGACCAACGCGCTGATCGAGCGCAAGGGCGCGCGGACGGCGCTCGTCACCACCGACGGGTTTCGCGACGTGCTCGCCCTAGGCAACGAGAGCCGTTACGACCAGTACGACCTCGGCATCGTGCTGCCCGAGCCGCTCGTGCCGCGGCACCTGCGCCTGCCCGTGCCGGAGCGGCTGGACAATGAGGGCGGCGTGCTGCTGCCGCTAGACGAAGCTGCGGTGCAGGCCCTCGTGCCAGTGCTGCGCGGCGAGGGCGTGCAGAGCGTTGCGGTCGGGTTCCTGCACAGCTTCGTCAACCCGGACCATGAGCGCCGGACCCGCGACATCCTGCAGGCGGCGCTGCCCGGCGTGCCGGTGTCGCTGTCCTGCGAGGTCTCGCCGGAGATGCGGGAGTGGGAGCGGTTCTCCACGACGGTCGCCAACGCCTACGTGCAGCCACTGATGGCGCGCTACCTCGGCCTGCTGGAGAGCGGGCTGCGCGGCACGGGCATCGGGGCGCCGATCTTCCTGATGCTGTCCGGCGGCGGGCTGACCGGGATCGAGACGGCGTGCCGCTTCCCGATCCGGCTGGTGGAGAGCGGCCCGGCGGGCGGGGCGATCTTCTCGGCGCACGTCGCCAAGGAGTGTGGGCTGGACCGTGTGCTGAGCTTCGACATGGGCGGCACGACGGCCAAGATCTGCCTGATCGACGACTACGAGCCGCAGGCGTCCCGCACGTTCGAGGTCGCGCGCATCGGGCGGTTCCGCAAGGGATCGGGGCTGCCGCTGCGCATCCCGGTGATCGAGATGGTCGAGATCGGCGCCGGCGGCGGCAGCCTCGCGCACGTGGACACGCTGGGACGCATCGCGGTCGGGCCGGAGTCGGCCGGCGCGGACCCGGGGCCGGCCTGCTACGGCCGCGGCGGGACGAGGCCTGCGGTGACGGACGCCAACCTGGCGCTCGGGCGTTATGACCCGGAACGCTTCGCGGGCGGCGCCGTGCGGCTGGACTCGGCGGCGGCTGGGCGGGCGCTCGAGACCGCGGTGGGCGGGCCGCTCGGTTTGGATGCAGGAATGGCTGCACTGGGCGTCGTCGAGATGGTGGACGAGAACATGGCCAACGCCGCGCGGGTCCATGCGATCGAGAGCGGCAAGACGTATGAGGGCCGCACCATGATCGCGTTCGGCGGCGGCGGACCGGTGCATGCGTGCCGGGTCGCGGAGAAGGTGGGCGTCGGCCGCGTGCTGGTGCCGTCCGGCGCCGGGGTCGGCTCGGCCATCGGCTTCCTGCGCGCGCCGGTGGGCTACGAGGTGGTGCGCAGCCTGTATCAGCGGCTGAGCCGGTTCGACGCGGCGGCAGTGAACGCGCTGCTGGACGGCATGGCGGCGGAGGCGGGCGCGGTGGTGGACGCCGGGCGCTTCGGTGCCCCGACCGCGCAGACGCGCATGGCCTACATGCGCTATGTCGGCCAGGGGCACGAGATCCCGGTGGCGTTGCCGGCCAGGCCGCTCGGGGAGGCCGACGTGGCCAGGGTGCCGGCGCTGTTCGACCGGGAATACGCCCGGTTCTACGACCGGCCCGTGCCGGGTTCGGACGTGGAGGTGATGAGCTTCGCCGTGCGCGTGGCGACGCTCCCCGAGGATGTCGGCGCGGAGGCCGTGCTGCCCGGCGCCCGCCCCTCGCCCACCCGCACCATGAACGTGCGCGACACCGCGACCGGGGAGGTCGCGGGCTGGACCGTGCATGACCGCTCCTCGCTCGAAGCAGGCAGCGTCGTGCACGGCCCGGCGATCATCGCGGAGGACGAGACCAGCACCCTGGTCGGCCCGGGCTGGCGTGCCGAAATCACGAGTCGCGGCTACATCGAGATGGTGCGGGAGAGCGGGCAATGACGGGGATGGATGCGCTGGCCGCCATACAGCGGCAAGTCATGTGGAACCGGCTGATCGCCGTGGTGGAGGAGCAGGCGCAGACCATGATCCGCACCGCGTTCAGCACGACGGTGCGCGAGGCGGGCGACCTGTCCGCCGGCATCTTCGACCTGCAGGGCCGCATGCTGGCGCAGGCGGTGACGGGCACGCCGGGCCACGTGAACAGCATGATGGAGTCGGTCGGGCATTTCCTCGCCAAGTTCCCGGCCGCGACGATGGCCGAGGGCGACCACTACATCACCAACGACCCCTGGCTCGGCACCGGGCACCTGCATGATCTCACGGTGGTGACGCCCGCGTTCCATCGGGGCGGGATCGTCGGGCTGTTCGCCAACACGGCGCACGTGATCGACGTGGGCGGGCTGGGCATGGGGCCGGAAGGGCGGAGCGTGTTCGAGGAAGGGCTGTACATCCCGATCGTGCGCTGCTTCGAGCGGGGGCGGCCGAACGAGACGTTCTTCGATTTCCTGCGCGCCGGGTCGCGCCTGCCGGTGGAGCTGGAGGGCGACGTGTACTCGCTGTGCGCCTGCAACGACGCGGGGGTGCGCCGGCTCGTCGGCATGATGGACGAGTTCGGGCTGGACGGGATCGAGGCGCTGGCGGAGCACATCTTCGACAGCAGCCGCCGCGCGACCCTGGCCGAGATCGCGCGGCTGCCGCCCGGCGAGTTCAGCGCCGAGATCTGGTCGGACGGCTACGAGGCGCCGATCCGGCTCGCCGCGCGCATGACGATCGGCGCGGACACGATCAGCGTGGATTTCGCCGGCACCTCCGGCCTGTCCGGCCGCGGCATCAACGTACCGGCGGCCTACACGCGGGCCTATGCCTGCTTCGGCATCAAGTGCGTCGTGGCGCCGGAGGTGCCGAACAACACGGCGAGCCTGGAGCCGTTCCGCATGGCGATCCCGGAAGGCTGCATCCTGAACGCACCGCGGCCCTACCCCGTGGCAGTGCGCCACGTGATCGGGCACCTGCTGCCGGATCTGATGATGGGCTGCCTCGGGCAATGCGTGCCCGATCGGGTGACGGCGGAGGGGTCGGACTGCCTGTGGAACCCGCCGCTGCGGGGCGGCAGCATGGTGTCGGGCCAGGGTGCCGAGCTGCCGGATTTCGAGGTCATCACCTTCAACTCCGGCGGCACCGGGGCGCGTCCGGGCCGCGACGGGCTGGACGGCACGGCATTCCCCTCGGGAGTGCGGACCATGCCGGTGGAAGCGACCGAGAACACAGCACCCGTGGTGTTCTGGCGCAAGGAGCTGCTGCCTGACAGCGGCGGTGCGGGGCGCACCCGCGGCGGGTTCGGGCAGATCATGGAGATCGGCACCAAGGGCGAGCACGAGTTCGCCGTGAACGCCATCTTCGACCGCGTGGGCCACGCCCCGCGCGGACGCGACGGCGGCGGCGACGGCGCTGCAGGGCTGGTGCATCTGAAATCCGGCGCGACCCTGCGCACCAAGGGCTATCAGGTGATCCCCGCCGGCGACCGGCTCGTGCTGCAACTGCCCGGCGGCGGCGGCATGGGACCGCCGGCCGAGCGCGACCCGGCGCTCGTGGCGCGCGACGTGCGGGACGGGCTGGTGTCTCAAACCCAAGCTGAGTCAGCGTATCGCAGGACGCAGTAGCCTCAGTGCCCGTTCGAGGATGCGCTGCACCGAGGCGCCATCGCCCCGGGACCGCGCCCTCACGGCCCGCGGATGCGCGGCGGCCTGAGCTCCAGAAGCTTGTGCATCAGCTCGATCGAGGCTTCCCGCGAGTAGGGCTTCGGCCCGGCCCAGGTCGCGCCGCGGCTCGGAGCTCGGGGCTGGTCTGCGCCGTGCTGGCCGACGTCGGGTGGGTCGGCGCTGCCTTGGCTGCCCGGCGGCTGCGCCGCCCGGGCGCACAGGTCCGCTATGTCCGCGGGCCCGCGCCGCTTCCA
>JBBSIT010000075.1:0-10772 GCA_038231995.1 Acetobacterales bacterium
CGCCGCCGCGCCGGACGGCAGCCGCCCAAGCGAAACGCCGTCGCAGAGCGGCGCATATGGACGCCCATCGCCGGGCCACAGCTTGGTGTTGATCCAGGCGCCCAGCAGATAGGGCGCGAACAGCCATGCCGCGGCCAGGCTCAGGCGTCCGTCCGGCCCCTTCTGGAACCCCGGCGCGCCGATGGCGGCATAGTTCAGCGACACCAACGCGAGCGAGACGGCAGGCCAGAACAGCCATAGCCCGAACCCGCCGACGCCCGCCGCCAGCACGGCAGAGAGGCAGGCGCCCGCCCCATAGAGCAACGCCAGCCGCCGGCGCTTCGGATCGGACGTGAGGCGCAGCCGGGCCAGCGGGCTGGCGCCGTCATCGGGCCACAGCCAGAGGCACAAGAAGCCTAGCAGCGCCCCGGTGGGCACGTCGATGAAATGGTGCTGGAACGTGGTGAGCACGGAGAGGCCGATCACGGCGAACCACGCATGCAGCAGCCAGACGGCCCAGCGGGGCACGTGGCGCGCGTAGCGCACCCATAGGATCACCAGCAGCGCGATATGCAGCGACGGCGCCTGGTTGAACGGCTTGTCGAAGCTGGCCAGCAGCGCGAACAGCGCGCCGGGCACGCCGTCCAGCTCCGGCCGCACGAAGCTGAAGCGCAGCGGGAACAGGATGAAGCAGGTCACCGCCACGAGCTGCGCCGTCAGCAGGCGCCTCGCATGCGTGTCGAGCTCCGCCGGGGTGCGGCAGACGAACAGCGACACCGCGTAGAGCAGGTCGATCGACCAGTACGGGATGATCGTCCAGGGCAGCAGCGGGATGCTGCGCTCCTAGGCAAACGCGACAAAACCGATCTCGGCCCGCTAGCCGGCAAGCCACGTCGCCAGGCCGTAGCTGGCGAAGAAGAACGGCCCCAGCAGCGCGAGCCACGCCGCGGCGCGGAGCAGCGGCCGTCCGCCCGCGCTTGCGGCTGCGGCGCTCATGCCGGCAGCCGTTCCGCCAGGGAGACGGTAAAGATGCCCCACTCGTCCACCCGCTGCTCCAGCTTGCGGAACCCGGCGGCAGCGACCAGCTCGTCCATCTCCGCCTGGGTGCGCCGGCGCATCACCCAGGCTTGCCCCTGCCGATGGCTGGTCAGCGCCCGCGCGATCAGCTCGAGCTGCGGGTGCCAGGGCTGGTTGGTATAGACCAGCAGCCCGCCCGGCGGGATCGCGGCCGCCAGGCCGTCCAGCGAGCGCCGCACCATCGCGTTATCCGGGAACAGCTCATACAGCCCGGAGACGACCCCGAGGGTCGGCCGCGGCTCCGTCTGCGCCACGCTGTCGCGGTCGAACGCGTCGCCTTTCACGAAGCGGGCGATCCCGCCCAGGCCCTTCTCCGCGATCAGCCTGGCGCCCGCCTCGACGTTGAGGTCGCTGTAGTCACGCAGCAGGATCGAGTCCGGCTGATGCTCGCCGCCCTGCAGCGCCTCCAGCACGTAGCGCCCATGGCCGGCGGCAATGTCCATGATCCGCACCGGCATGTCCCGGCCCCGCAGGCGCTCGATGCCGGCGCGCAGCAGCTCCTCGATATGCACCTTGCGCGGGCGGATGCCGCGCCAGCCGATCGAGCCGAGATAGTTGCGGTCGATCAGCCGGCCGACAGGCCCCAGCCCGGCCGGCGTGTTCCGGTAGACGTAGTCGAGCGTGGAACCGGAGTCGAAGCCGGTCCGCTGCCCGAGCCGCACGCCCTGGGACAGGGCGCCGCCCAGCCGCAGCCCGAGCCGCGTCAGGCGCCAATACAGCCCGCGGACCGACAGCGTGGGAAGCGGCGTGGCGAGCGCGTCCGCCTCGTCCCGCGTGTAGCCGGCGCGGTCGGCGTCCCGCAGCGACGGACGGTTCGGCGGCTCCGCGAACCGCTCCAGGATGAAGCGCCGCGCCAGGCCGATGGGGATGGCGCGGTCCTTCTCCCCGAGCGTGTCGTGGAAGAAGCCCGGCAGCACGTGCCGCTCCTTCACCGGGGTGCCCAGGCGCTCAAAGAAGCGGTGCTGCGGCCCGTGGTGCACCACCCAGTCGGCGCCGGAGACCAGCAACTGCGTCGGCACGGTGATCGCCCGCGCATCCGCCACGATGCGCTTGGACGTCTCGTGCAGCGCCAGCAGGATGTTGGCCGCGATCGGCCGGGAGATCAGCGGATCGGCCTGATAGGACGCGATCCGCGCGGGATCATGCGTCAGCAGGCGGGGCTTCACGTAGGAATTGACGAAGAAGTCGCCGCGCAGCCGATGCTGCAGCCGCAGCCCGGGCCGCGCGAACGGCACGTAGAGCTTCACCTGAAACGCCGGGGAGGCCAGCACCATGCAGCGGATTCGCGGCGCGTAGTCGTGCGCCCAGGTGGCAACGAGCACGGCGCCGACGCTCTGCGCAATGACGGCGATATCCTCCTCGGCGATGCCGTGGCTGCGCGTGATGTGGCCGACGAAGCTGCCCACGTCGCGCACCGACGTGCCGAGGCTCGGGCTGAACCCCCGCGCGCCGGGCGAGCGCCCGTGCCCCCGTGCGTCCCAGGCGAAGACGGCGAACTCCGGCAGGTCCAGCTCGTCGGCCACGTGCTCGACCCGGCCGGAATGCTCGTGGCCCCGATGGAACACCACGATGGCGCCGCGCGGCGTGGCGGCGGGCCAATGGCGGTAGAACAGCTCGACCCCGTCATGGGTGCGGAAAATGGCCTCTTCGACGCGGCGCATGTGTTCTCCTGGCTTGGATTAAGCGGCGTCCCGCAATCCCGCGCGGACCCGGTTGACGATCGTGGCGATCAGCAGCAGCGCGAGCAGCGGGATCAGCCAGGCGGACCAGGGCGGCAGCGGTCCGCCCAACCCCGCCCAGGCGCCGATGACGCCGAAGGCCAGCGCGCGGTCGCTCTTGCCGAGCGGCCCGTCGTAGCGGCGCGCACCCCCGGATGCGGCGCCGAGCACGCCGGCGTACTCGGCCAGCAGCGAGAGCACGATGACCAGGCCAACGCCCGCCGAGCCGAACGGCGGCAGCAGCGCGAACGGCGCGTAGAGCGCCGCGTCCGAAACCGCGTCGCCCAGCTCGTTCAGGTAGGCGCCCAGCCGGCTCTGCTGGCCGAACTCGCGCGCCAGCATCCCGTCCACCGCGTTCAGCGCCATGCGCACCAGCATCCAGACGGGGATGAGCAGGAACACCCCGGCATGCGCTGCCTGCCACGCGACGGCGGCGCCGACGATCAGTGACCCTGCCGCTGCGGCGCTGGTCACCTGGTTGGCGGTGACCCCGGCCTTCGCCAGCCCGCGCACCAGCGGGCGGAGCAACGCCTGGAACCGGGGCTTGAGGTTATAGAGCGTCGTCACTCCGCTACTGCGCCGGCGGCGGGCTGACGGGGAGGGCAGGGGCGTAAGGCTCCAGCCGCATCGCGTCGTTGCGCAGGATGGCGATGCGCCGGGTCGCGACGTGGCGGGTGGCGCCGTCCGGACCGCGGCCGACGACGTATTGCCAGGCGGTGATCTGCCCGTCCGCGACCAGCTTGCGGGCCAGCCGCTCGACGGCGGGGCCGCTGCCCATGGCGCCGAACTCGGCGGCGGTGATCCCGATGGTGACATCGTCCTTCGCGCCGACCACGCGGAATAGTTGCGGCGGCGCCGTCTGGGCCAGGACAGGGACGGCGATCACGGCCAGGGCGCCGGCGAGGACACGGCGTGACAGGCGGCCGGGTGTGAGGCCGGTAGGCGGCATAGTGCGGCTCCTTGGCGAATGCGGGCGCATCCTGTCACGGATTCGTTTCAGATAAGTGTCAATCTACGGCTGATATTGCGGCCGTGCCGCTTCTCCCGGTGTTTCTCTCGTTTCCGCCGCAAGTTTGGCCGCCAGCCTGATCCGCGGGATTGCGCTGTCCAGGAGCATCGAGCTGCGCGCAGCAGGACGCCCGCATCTCCAGCGGCTGTTATCACGGCGCTTCCACAGCCCCTGTCGCAAGGACTTCGACACCATGGAGAACCCCAGCCTCATCATCGTCGATGACGAGCCGGACCTGCGTGAGCTGATCGCGAGCTACCTCGCTCGGCATGGCTTCGCGGTCCGGACCGCCGCCAGCGGCCGCGAGCTGGATGCCTGCCTCGCGCAGCACGCCGCGGACTTGCTGATCCTGGACGTCAACATGCCTGGGGAGGACGGCTTCAGCATCGCCCGGCGGATCAGGGCCACCAGCACCCTGCCCATCCTGATCCTCACAGCTGCCACTGACGTGGCGAGCCGCGTGGCGGCGCTCGAGCTGGGCGTGGACGACTACGTGACGAAGCCGTTCGACCTGCGGGAGCTTTGGGCGCGGGTGCGCGCCATCCTGCGCCGCGCCCCCGGCCCGGCGGCGTCAGCCATGAGGCCTGCGCCGGGCCGCCATCACGTGCAGTTCGGCCCGGTGGTCCTGGACACCGAATCCCACCGCCTGTTCCGGCAGGACGGCACGGAGCTGCCGCTGACGGCGATGGAGTTCGACATGCTGCAAGTCTTCGCGGACAATCCCAACCGGGTCCTGAGCCGCGACCGCCTGCTGGACCTGGCGCACCGGCGCAACTGCGACCCGTTCGACCGCAGCATCGACATCCGCGTCACCCGGCTGCGCCGCAAGGTCGAGGCCGATCCCAGCAAGCCCGCGGTGATCCGGACGGTGCGGGGGACCGGCTACATGTTCGTCCCGCTGAAGAGCTTGTACCAGCACCCGTGAGAGCGCGCGTGGCGCCGGCATGAACGGACCCGCGCTGTTCGTCCGGCTCGCGGCGCGGAGGCAGCCAGGCGGCACCTGAGTTGGAATACCTGAATTGAAACGCACTGGACACGGATGAGACACACGACGTCAGGCCGGTATTGATCTAGGAGGCCAATATGCCTGCATCCCTGAACGCCGCTCGCGACGCTTCCCATCCTGTATCGCTGCCGTTACAGCTATGGTCAGCAGCGAAGCATAGGCGGATGAGACTCCAGCTTTGTACCGACGGCCTTCCCGAGCGCGACCGCTTCCCATACTGGCATGAGGCTGTCTGCCAGCCGATGTTCCACGTCACCCTGGCACGGCTCGCCGATGCCGCCGGGTTCCGGGCGAAGCTGGATATCCAGATCGCCGGCCGGTTCACCCTTACGGATCTGGAAACGTCTCACGGCAGCATAGAGAAGACCGCGGGCGATATTGCCCGCGGCGCCAGCGACAGCGTGCCGGTGTACCTCGCCGTAGAATCGAGCCAGCATTATCAGCTCGGTCCGCACGACTACCCGATCGCGCCCGGGGACGTGTGCATCGTCCCGATGGACCGCCGCTTCCACTGCCAGGCCGGCGACATGGCGTTCCGGTCCCTGCTGATCCCGCACGCCGTGCTGAGCCCGTTGATGGCGGTCCGGGAGCTTACGCGGGCGCACCATCTGCCGGCCAGCGCGCCGCTCGGCGCCTTGCTGGGCGCGAGCCTCAACGCTGCGGCGTCGCAACTGCCGCTCCTCTCGGACGAGCTCGGCGACGCGGTCCTCAGCAATTTCAGCGGGCTGGTCGCCCTGGCCTTGAGCACGTCCGATGAGGGCCGCGAGGCCGGCAGGACCGCATTGCGCGCGGCGCGGCTCGACGCCGTGAAGCGCCACGTCGGCAAGCACCTGTCGGACCCCACGCTCGATCCTGCTTCGGCCGCAGCCGCGCTCGGCATGTCGGCGCGGCAGATGCACCTGCTGTTCCATCCCACGGGGGACACCTTCACCCAATATGTCCTGCGCCGGCGGCTGGAGGCATGCCGGACGACCTTGTCCAGCCCATTGGGCATGAACCGGTCGGTGGCCGATGTGGCGTTCGGCTGGGGCTTCAACAGCCTGTCGGTGTTCTACCGCGCGTTCGCGGCGGCATTCGCGATCTCGCCGGGCAGCCTTCGCGCAGCGACGATCCTCCACGCCCACAGAAGCGGGCGCTGACCTGCGGCCCGGCCCGTCACAGCGTCTTCAGGAACTCGACGATCTCCCAGCGCTGCTCATCGGTCAGCTCAGGGCCGATGACGCCGTTGCCGCGGGGCGCGTTGCGGAACTCGTGCCCCCGGTTCGAGTTGCCCGGCACCGCGGTGTCGAAGCGGAACGCGCCGTCGAAGGACGACGTGTTGAAGCCCACCCGCTTCGGGTCGAACTGCCGGCCGCCGGTGTGGAAGCTCGCGTCCCGCCGCTCCGCCGGCAGCAGCATCTGATACAGGCTCGGCACGGAGCCGTTGTGCAGGTACGGCGCCGTCGCCCAGACGCCATCGAGCGGGCGCGCGCGATAGGCGGCCAGGGCGCGCCATTCGTTCTGGCGGTAGCCGTCCATGCGCAGCCGCTCCGAAGCCGGCACCTGGTTCGCGTCGTACCAGTACTGGATCACGCCGCTGGTTACGGTCTGCAGCCCCTCGGCGGCCGAGACCGGCGCCGGGTCCGTCGCGTTCAGGTAGGCCCGGCGGGCGACGAAGTTCGCGGCCGCCTTGGGGTCCGTGCCGATCTGCGCCAGCGGGATCATCTTGATCTGCCGGTAGCTCCGGCCATACCCGTCGGGCGGCGACCATCCCCCGTCGTGGCAGCCCGCGCAGAGCCGTTGGTAGTGCCCCCGGCCGCGCTCCGCCATGGCCGCGTCGATCGGCCCGAGCACGTCCTGTGGCCACCGCGGCGCGCGCAGCCCGGCGCCCGGCGCCGGTCCGGCCAGCAGGTGCTCCATCTCGGCGATGTTCCTGATGTGCACCGTGGAGCGATACTGGTCCTCCGGTGCGCCGGAGAGCTTGACGACCGAGCGCACGCCCATCGCCTCGGCGACGTTGCGCCCCATCGGCTGGCGGATCGCGCCGTTGTACTGCACCCAGTCGAACCAGGGCGCGTCCCAGAGCGCGGGATAGCTCACCGGCCCGTCGGCCACGGCGAAGTTGCGCTGGTCCCCGGCGAGGGTGCCGAACACGAAGTTCGCGCCGCGGCCGAGCGCGTCCAGCCGGCCGTAGCCTTCCTCGACCGGATAGAGCTGCTCCTTGGACGCCATCCCGGCCTCTGCCCGGCCTGCGGCCAAGGCGCGGCCGAGCCGGTCATGCAGTTGCGTGCTCGCCTCCGGCGTGTTGGCGGCGCCGAGCACCTTCGATGCGAAGCGCGCGAAGCGGGGTTCCGATTCGTAGGTCAGGAGGAGCGCCACGCCGATCTGCGACTGGAGGGCGCTCGTGTTGGTCATCGCCGGGCCGCCATCGATGCGCAAGCCGCGGCCCCGGTACTCGATCTGGCCGGTGTGGCAGGCGGCGCAGGTCATGCCGACGACGGGCTCCGTTCTCGTGGTGCCTTCGACGAAGCTCTCGCCGGGGGCGAAGCCGACCGGCAGCCCGTCCGGGTTCGCGGGCGACGCTGGGTCGGGGATGAAGCCGAACCGCGCGAGATAGTCGGGCGCCGCGAACGGACTCGCTCCGATCAGGCTGAGCTGCGGCTGCTCCAGGGCAAGGAACCAGGCGTAGGGCATGAGCTTGGTGCCCTGCGAGGTATGGTAGAACCAGCTTCGCTGCGCATCGGTCCAGTTCTGGTCGGGATAGGAGACGCTCTCGACCGGCGTGTAGCGGGGCAGCTCGGCGCACCCGAAGGCGGCTGCCGCGAGGAGGACTGGGAGTGCGACGCGGAGTCTCATGATGCCGCCTTTGCTGCCGATCGTGCTATCGCACGATGTGTTGAGCCCCGAGCCCGGACTTTACCCTGGTTAAACGTATCGTATGCGCAAATATATCTGTCAAGGAACAGACTGGATATGACGACGAGGCGCCGCGCCCCTCGGCGGCGCTGGCGGGCGCTATCCCAGACCCTCCCCGCTCAGCCGGCGCACCGCGTCCTCGCTCGCGGCGGCGACGTCCAGCCAGCCCGCGCGGTCGTTCGGCACGGCCTCGAAGGTGAGGGGCGGGCCGATGCGGAGCTGGACCCGGCCCGGGCGCGGCAGGCGGCGGCCCGGCGGCCACGCGGCGTGCGAGCCCTGCAGGAAACACGGCACGACCGGCACGGCGCTGCCGGAAACCAGCGCGCCCACGCCGGGCCGGAATCGCGCCATGGCGCCGTCCCGGCTGCGCGTGCCCTCGGGGAACAGGATGAACACCAGCCGGTCCTCGACGAGGCGCCGCCGGAGGAAGGCCAGGTCCTCCGCCGAGGTGTGCTCCCGCCAGACCGGCAGAGCGTTGATGGCGGCGGACGCGAAGGCGGCGATGGGCAGCGAGCGGAAGAACACCTCGCCCGCCGCCAGGGAGTGCACGCGATGCGACAGGCGCCGGGGCACGGCGGCGGCGAGGGCCAGCGCGTCCAAGTGGCCGCCATGGTTGGCGACCAGAACGAAGGGCGGCTCGGCCGGCAGGCGCTCCCCGGCGATCGTGAAGCCATGGGCTGCGGCGAGGTAGCCGCGGACGCAGCCCGACCAGGCCCAGTTGACGGCCAGGCCGGCGAGGCCGGGCTCCCGGCCGGCGCTGCGGAGCTGATCCGCCAGCGGCAGCCCGAGGTCGCGCGCCGGCTTGAACTTCCAGTCCATCCCTACCCCGTGAACACGCGGATCGGCTGATCGAGGCCGAAGCCGAGATAGTAGTTGATCAGGTGATAGGCCACCGGCGCCACCAGCAGCAGGCTGTTGAAGCGGTCCAGCATGCCGCCGTGGCCCGGCAGGATCACGCCCATGCCCTTGATCCCGAGGTCCCGCTTGATGGAGGACAGCATGAGGTCCCCCGCCTGCGCCGCAACGCCGACCAGCACGCCGAGCAGCACGAGCAGCGGCAGGCGGTCGAGCGCGGTCCCGGCGAAGATCAGATGCGCGAGGCTCGCCACCACCACCGTCGTGATGGCGAGCGCGCCCAATGCGCCAGACACCGTCTTGCCCGGGCTGGTGGCCGGCAGCAGCTTCGGCCCACCCAGCAGCTTGCCGACGGTGAACGCCACCACATCGCTCAGCGCCACCGCGAGCAGCAGGAGCAGGATGATCGGCCGGTAGCCCGGGTCGTTCGCCATGTAGCCGAGATGCGCAAGCCCGGTGCCGAACAGCAGGAAGCCGAAGATGCCGAGCCCGGTGCGCTGGATGTAGCCGGCGGGCCGGTCGAGCGGGATGGACGCGACCGCGAGGGCCGTGACCGTGAGCGGCGTCAGCGCGGTGAACAACTCATACCAGTGGTCGAGCGCCGCCGCGTTCACCAGGAGCAGTCCGAGCAGCGCTACGAGCTGGATCAGCGGCTCGCGGAACAGCCCGGTGGCGCGGCTGTACTCGCGCAGGCACAGCACGCTCAGCCCGGTGACGGCGAGGATGACCCAGCCTTTGCCGGCCAGCACTGGCAGGATCATCAGCGGGAACAGCACCGCCCAGGAGCCGAGCCGCAGCCACAGCTCCCGCTGCAGCGCCGGCGCCGCGCGGCCGGTGGCGGCCAACGCGCCAATGGCCAGGGCCGCGCAGGCCAGCGCCGCCAGCACGGCAAGGACCAGGAGCGAGGTGACGGGGCTGCGGAACATCTCGGCGAAGCTGGCGATCCCGAACACTACCTGCCCTCTCGCGAGGCGCCGGCGCCCAGCAGAGCTGCGCCGCGGACGATGCGCTGGATGCGGACGATGGGCCATCCGATTGGCTTAATGGCGATAGCGGGTGGGACACGCGGGTCCAGGCTGCTTCCGCTGTGCCGCCGCAGGTCGGTCCGGGCGTGTCGGCCAGCAGGGCGCGCCACGAACACCATCCTCGTCCGTTGGAGCATCAGGCCGACAGAGGTGAACGCGCCGGGGCGTCGGCGGCGAGTAGGACACGGAGCACGTTGGATTTGTCCGCGCCCAGCGCCGCTCGTCTGCAGGGCGAGCTGGCCGACGGAGACGCGGGTCTCCGCATCATGTGGAACGCTGCCTCACGCCGGCCACCTCCCGTTTCGCCTCCGTCCAATTTCGTCGACGGATACTGTCACGCCCGCGTTACGATCCGGCAAGCCCTTTCTCCAGGCATATCGCACGGATTCGTCTGATCGGAGCAACGGCAGGGTCAGGCGGCATCGGCCGAGGGCGAGCCTCAGTGATCTGGCAACGCGGGCTCGGGCTGCAGCGTCACCCTCTCCCGCGCCGCATAATGATGCTGGCTCTCACGCGGCGCTAGCTCATGTTCGCCGCCATGCCGGACGCTGGGATTTCCGGGATGGCATGGCAGAGGGCACGCTGGCCCAGTCGCTCTCTATCTCGCGGGTGCAGGAAGCAGGCGGGCGACAGGGTCAGTTCGTCGGGCCTGGTCGGCTCCGTCACCATGTTGGTCATACGTCGCCGCGACGGGAGCACTCTGCGCTTGGCGCCCGGCGGCGCGCGCCATGTCACGCCGACGCTATCGGGTCTGGGTTGAAGCCCCAGCGAAGCCCCACGCGCCTTTCCGACCCGCCATGGGGCTGCGGAACTTTCGGCGATAAACCGGCAAGCCATAATTGTAACAACGACTTGAAGCACTGGTGCCGACGCTCAGGATTGAACTGAGGACCTGCTGATTACGAATCAGCTGCTCTACCACTGAGCTACGTCGGCATGATCCAGCCTCGGCGCCTACATAACGCCGCTCGGCCGTGGTCGCAACAGCGGCTGCGCGGAGTGGGTTTCGGAACGCCGGCGTACGCGTTACGGTGTGCGTCCCGATGCCAAGCAGCCTCACCTCCGACATCGAACCCGCCGGCCTGCGCGAGTGCGCGCAGTGCGGTCTGTTCCAGCGCCTGCCCCAGCTCGCGCGCGGCCAGGTGGCGGAATGCCCGCGCTGCGGTCACGTGCTGCGGCGGGCGCGCCGTGACCTCACCGACCGCACG
>JBBSIT010000076.1:0-10649 GCA_038231995.1 Acetobacterales bacterium
CGGCTTGCCGAGGCAGAAAGGCTGCATCGTCTCCCATTGCGCGTCCGTCAGGCTGAACCGGTCCATGGCAAACTCCTTTCGGAGCTTGAACCACGGATGCCGTCGCCATGGAAATCCTAAATCTCAACAGGCCCTAGAGCAGGTTCAGCCTTGCTGAACATGCTCTAGCTACCCTGCTTGGGATCGAGCACGTCGCGCAGGCCGTCGCCGAGCAGGTTGAAGGCGAGGCTGGCGACGAAGATGGCGATGCCGGGGATCACCGGCACCCACCACTGCTCCAGGATGAAGCGCCGGGCCGTGGCGATCATGGCGCCCCACTCGGGCGAGGGCGGCTGCGCGCCCATGCCGAGGAAGCCGAGGCCGGCGGCGGTGAGGATGATGCTGCTCATGTCGAGCGTGACGCGCACCACCAGGCTCGGGACGCAGAGGGGGGCGACGTGGCGCAGCACGATCCGCGCGGGGGACGCCCCGGTCAGTCGGGCGGCGGCGATGAAGTCGGTACGGCGGAGCGCCAGCGTCTCGGCGCGGGCGAGGCGGGCGTAGGGCGGCCAGGCTGTCAGGGCGATGGCGGCGACGGCGCTGGTGACACCGGGCTTGAGCGCGGCGACGAAGGCGAGCGCGAGGATCAGCCGGGGAAAGGCGAGGAAGATGTCGGTGACGCGCATCAGCAACCGGTCCCACACGCCGCCCGCGTAGCCCGCTATGCAGCCGACCGCGAGGCCGACGGGCGCCACCATGAGCACCACGGCGACGACCATCCCGAGCGTGATCCGCCCGCCATAGACCAGGCGGGACCATACGTCGCGGCCCAGCTCGTCCGTGCCGAGCCAGTGCTCGGCGGAGGGCTTCTGCAGGCGGTTCGCCAGGTCCTGCGCGCCGGGGTCGTAGGTGGCGAGCAGCGGGGCGAACAGCGCCATCAGGATGAGCAATACCACGACCAGCAGCCCGGCCATGGTCAGCGGGTTGCGCCGGAGCTGCAGCCACAGCCGGTAGCGCCGGCCCCAGGCGGCCTGGGAGCGGGACGCCGGCGTCTCGGCCAGCAGCCAGTCGCGGGTAATGGCGTTCATCGGGTCCGCGGGTCCAGCACGCGATACATCAGGTCGGCGAACAAGTTGAGCGCCACGTAGGTCAGCCCGACTACCAGCGTCGCGCCCAATACCGCGTTCATGTCGGCATTGAGCAGCGAGCCCGTGAGGTACTGGCCGAGGCCGGGCCAACTGAAGATGGTCTCGGTCAGCACCGCGCCCTCCAGCAGCCCGGCGAAGGTCAGCGCCAGCACCGTCACCAGCCGGACCAGGATGTTGCCGAAGGCGTGCCGCCAGATGACGGCGCCGGCGGACAGGCCCTTGGCGCGCGCCGTGACGACGAACTCGCCGGACAGGCTCTCCAGCATGAAGGCGCGGGTCATGCGGGCGATGTAGGCCATGTTGGACAGGCCGAGCACGAGCGCCGGCAGGGCGAGCTGGCGCAAGGCGTCGCGAAAGGCGTCCCACTCGCCCGCGAGAGCGGCGTCCACCAGCAGCAGCCCCGTCACCTGCGGCACCATGCCGTCGAACATGATGCCCTGGCGCCCCGGGCCCGGCGCCCATTGCAAGGTCGCGTAGAACACCAGCAGCGCGATCAGCGCGAGCACGAAGATCGGGATCGAGTGCCCGGACAGGCAGACGACGCGGATCGCCTGGTCGATCCAGGAGCCCTGCCGCACCGCCGCGTACACCCCGAGCGGCACGCCCAGCAGCCCGGCGATCAGCAGGGCGGCGATGGACAGCTCTAGGGTCGCGGGGAAGAAGCGCGCGATGTCGGCAGCGACCGTGTTGCTGGTCATCACGGAGCGGCCGAGATCGCCGGTGGCGAGCTGGCCGACATAGCGGACGAACTGCTCGGGCAGCGACTTGTCGAGGCCCAGCTCGATCCGGGTGCGTTCCACCACGTCCTGCGGCGCGCGGTCGCCGACGATGGCGAGCACCGGGTCGAGAGGGACGACGCGGCCGATCAGGAAGGTGAGCAGCACCAGGCCGAACAGGGTAATGGGCACGCTCGCGGCGGTGGCCGCGAACGATCGCCATCGTCTCATCCTACAGAGCCTTGCGGGCGGCTGGTCACGCCTTGGAGATGCCGCCGTAGAGCGACCGGTCCGACAGCAGGCCGAGCTGCAGCCCGGTCGTGGTCTTCTTCATGGCGGCGACCTCGACTTGCTGCATCAGGATCACGAACGGGCTGCGCTCCTGGTGGTCCTTCTGCATCCGCTCATACATCGCGACCCGGCGCTCCGCGTCCCGCTCCTTCAGCGCCTCGATCGCGCGCTTGGTGAGGTCATCGTCCTTCCAGCTGCTGCGCCAGGCGAGCGTGCGGTTCTGGTTCGCTTCGGAATTGTCGGTGTTGACGCAGAACGTCTCGGCGTTGCTGTTCGGGTCCATGTAGTCGGACCCCCAGCGCAGCATGGCCATCTGGTGCTGGCGCGCGCGCGTTTTCGTGATGACCTGGCGCTGCTCGCCGGCGACCAGCGTCACCTTGATGCCGGCCTCGGCGAGGTTGGCCTGGATCGCTTGCGCCACGTCGTTGAAGGGCGCGTTCGTGGTGTGGTCGAGCGCGATCTCGAAGCCGTTGGGCAGGCCGGCCTCAGCCAGCAGCGCCTTGGCGCGCGCCACGTCCTTGCTGAAGGGCTGGTCGGTCAGCACGCCGGGGAAGCCCTTGGGCAGAAAGGCCTGGTGCGTGTTGTAGGTGCTGGGCGTGATGCTCTTCGTGATGCCGTCGTAATCGACCGCCCACTTGATCGCCTGTCGCACCTGCGGCTTGGCGAGCTCCGGGTGGTTCTGGTTCAGCGCGATGTAGTTGATGTAGGACTTGGACTGCGACAGCAGCGTGTAGGCCGGGTCCTTGCCGAGGGTGGCGAGCTGGTCGGGGCTCAAGGTGCGGGCGATGTCGATGTCGCCGCGCTGCAGGCCGAGGAGCTGGGCCGACGGGTCCGGCCGGTGCAGGATGATGAGGCGCTTCGTCTTGGGCGGATTGGCGCTGTTGGGGTTGGCGTCCATCGTCACGTTCTCGCTCGCCCGCCATTGGCGGACCTGCCACTGGCCGGACCCGGCGGTGTTGCCCGCCTTGAGCCAGGCATTGCCCAAGTCGTCGCCCTGGGCCTTGGCCATCACGGCCTTCTTGTCCAAGACCATTCCGACCGCGGCGGACAGGCAATACAGCAGGAAGCTGGGCGACCCGGCCTCGGCGATGCGGATGACCAGCGTGTTGGCGTCGGGCGCCGTGACGCGCTCGGCCACGTTCTCCTTTGTGAAGCCGAACTGACGGATGATGAACGCCGGCGCCTTGTTCAGGATCACCGCGCGATGCAGCGTGAACGCCGCGTCCTCGGCCGTCACCGGGTTGCCGGAGGCGAACTTGCGCCCGGGCCGAATGCGGAAGGTGGTGGTCAGCCCGTCCTCGCTGGTCTGCCAGCTCTCGGCGAGCACGCCCTCGATCTTGGTGGGGTCCTCGAAGGTCGGCAGCACGAGTCGGTCGTAGCAGTTGCCGAGGATCTCGCCGCCCATGAACTCGAAGCTCTCCTGCGGGTCGAGGCTCACGATGTCGTCGATCGCGATGCCCATCACGACCACGTCGCGCGGCGTCTGCGCGAGGGCGGGGAAGGCTTGGGTCCAGATCAGCGGGCCGGCGCCGGCGGCGCCGAGCAGGAGGCGGCGGGTCAGCATGTCAATGGTCTCCCCTTGGATCGGGACACCATACGCAATGCTGCGGCACGAAGGGAAGCGAGGGCCGGCCCGGGCTACTCCTCATCCAGGAAGAACTGGTCGGCCTCCTCGTCGTAGCTGTAAAGTTCGGCGTAGCGGCCCCAGGCGATCGCGGCGCTCAGCGTCTCCTCGGCGTAGTCGGGGGACATGAAGTCCTCCAGCTCGTCGCGGAACCGCACCGCGGCGGCCCGGTGGTTGCCGCGCTCGTCCAGCACCCGGCGGATCTCGGCCACCAGCCGCACGTTCGCCCGCAGCGCGGCGCCGAAGATCGCCTTGCGCGCGTCGGTGTCGGCCTCCACGAACGCCCGGCCGCGATCGAGCAGCCGCAGGTCGCCCTCCTCCAGCACGGCGAGGCCGAGCAATTGCAGCGCCTCGCCCATCGGCAGGAGATCGTCGAGTTCGAGCTGCAGCGCCGTCGCGAGGGCCGGCAGGTCCGCGCGGCCGCGATAGGGCGCTTGGGCGAGGGTCTCGAGCAGGCCGGCCATCAGGTTGGTGCTGACGGAGGGGAGCGGCAGGGTCCCGGCCGCCGCGGGGCGGGGCGCCGGCGGACGCCGGGTCATGAGGGCGTAGATGTCGTCCACCATCTGGCGGAACGCTGGCGCCAGCCGGTCGCGCGGGTGCGGGAACGGCACGCGCAGCTCGCTCGCGACCCGGCCGGGATTGGAGCTGAATACTAGGATACGGTCGCAGAGCAGCACCGCCTCCTCGATGTTGTGCGTCACCATCATCATGGCCTTCACCGGCAGGCGTCCCTCGCTCCACAGGTCGATCAGGTCGGTGCGCAGCGTCTCGGCCGTCAGCACGTCGAGGCCGCTGAACGGCTCGTCCATCAGCAGCAGGTCCGGATGCACCACGAGGGCCCGGGCGAGACCGACCCGCTGGCGCATGCCGCCGGCCAGCTCCTTCGGGTAGGCGCTCTCGTAGCCGCCGAGGCCGATGAGGGCGATCGCGTCCTCCGCCCGACGCTCCCGCTCCGCGCGCCCGATACCCTGTGCCTCCAGGCCAAGCTCCACGTTCTCCTGCACGGTCAGCCAGGGGAACAGCGCGAAGCTCTGGAACACCATCGCGATGCCCTCGGCCGGGCCGGCCAGCCTGCGGCCGCGCCAGGTGACCTCTCCGGATGTCGGCGTCAGCAGCCCGGCGGCGATGCGCAGCAAGGTGCTCTTGCCCGAGCCGGAACGGCCGAGCAGGCCGACGATCTCGCCAGTGCGGAGCTGCAGATCGACGTCGTCCAGCACGACGAGATCGGCGCTCGCGTCCTTGTGGTAGGCCTGGCGCACCGCATGGATGCGGAGCAGGGTCTCGGCCGGCGGGGACGCGTCCATGGGCGGTGCTCCTTATCCCAGGGTGAGCCGGCGGCTGGCGTAGTCCTGCAACGGCGTCCAGAGTAATCTGTTGAGCACGGCGACGAAGGCGCACATGACCGCGACGCCCAGCAGGACGTGGGCTGTCCGCCCTTCCTCCGACGCCACGGCGATGTAGGCGCCCAGGCCATGTGCGACCAGCCGCTGGTCGCCCCAGGCTGCCACCTCCGCGACGATTGCCGCGTTCCAGGCGCCGCCGGCGGCGGCGATGGCGCCGGTCACGTAGTAGGGGAACACGCCGGGCAGCATGATCCGGCGCCACCAGAGCCAACCGCCCACCCGGAAGCTTCTCGCGGCTTCGCGCAGGTTGCCCGGAAACGCGCTCGCGCCGACGATCACGTTGAACAGGATATACCACTGCGCGCCCAGGATCATCAGCGGGCTCAGCCATATCTCCGGGTTGGCGCCGGTCCGCACGATCAGCACGACGAACACCGGGAAGAACAGGTTCGCCGGGAACGCCGCGAGGAACTGCGCGATCGGCAGGAACCGCCGCGCCCAGCGCGGGCGCAGCCCGATCCAGACCCCGACCGGCACCCACACGAGCGTGGCGAGCGCCATGAGCACAACGACGCGGGCCAGGGTGTAGCACCCGAGCAGCATCGCCTCGCCGATATCCGCCAAGGTCAGCGACGCCGCCGCGAAGGTGGCGACCTGCCAGAGCGCCGCGCCGATCGCTATGGCGAGCAGGATGCCGAACAGGGCGTCCCGTATGCGCGACGGACGGCCGGACGAGGCGGAGGCGCGGTCGGCCGCGAGCCGCAGCCTGCCGACCGCGCCCAGCCCCCGTCCGAGCGCGTCGGTGCCGCGGCGCAGCAGACGGGTGCGTCGCAGCAGGCGCAGCATCCAGGGGTCCTCCGGCTGGTCGCCGGCAGTCTGCTCGAAGCGGAACTTGGCGGACCAGGCGACCAGCGGGCGGAACAGCAGTTGGTCGTAGGCGACGATGACCGCGAGCATGGCGCCGATCGCCCAGAGCACGGCGCCGATGTCGCGTTGCTCCAAGGCGGTCGCGACGTAGCTGCCCACGCCGGGCAGCTTCCAGCTCTCGGAGCCGACGGTCACGGCCTCGCTCGCCACGACGAAGAACCAGCCGCCCGACATGCTCATCATCATGTTCCACACCAGCCCCGGCGTGGCGAACGGCACTTCTAGCCGCCAGAAGCGCTGCCAGGCCGTCAGGCGATAGCTGCGCGCGGCCTCGGCAAGGTCCGCCGGCACGGTGGTGAGCGATTGATGCAGGCTGAACGTCATGTTCCAGGCCTGGCTGGTGAAGATCGCGAAGATGGCGGCCAGCTCCGCCCCCAATACCTGGCCGGGGAACAACCCGGTGAAGAACACCACGGTGAACGACAGGAAGCCCAGGATCGGCACCGCCTGCAGCACGTCCAGCACCGGGAGCAGCACCAGCCCGGCGTGCCGGCTCTTGGCCGCCCAGGTCGCGACCACGAAGGTGAACACGAGCGAGCAGAACAGCGCCGCGAACATCCGCAGCGTCGTGCGTCCGGCGTAGCCCGGCAGCGCCCACGGGTCGAGGCTGATCGGCGTCGCATCCAATGCACCGAGCGGGGCCAGGGCGCCGCGCGCGGCGCCGGCCAGCGCGATGAGCGCCGCGAAGATGCAGAGGCCGGCGACGAGATCGAACAGGTTCGGCAGCCGGCGGGCGACAGCCGCGGCGGGGAAGTTCACGATCCCGTACTGCCGAAGCCGCCCCTGCCCCGCTCGGTCTCGTCCAGCGCCGCGACCTCCTGCCACGCCGCGCGCAGCACGGGCGCCAGCACCGCCTGGGCGATGCGCATGCCGCGCTCGATGGTGAACGGCGCGTCGCCGGCGTTCAGCACGATCACCTGGACCTCGCCGCGGTAGTCCTCGTCGATCGTGCCGGGGCTGTTGGGCAGCACGATGCCGTGCCTGAGCGCCAGGCCGGACCGCGGCCGAACCTGCAGCTCGTGACCCGGCGGCAACGCGACCGCCAGCCCGGTCGGCACCAGCACGCGCCCGCCCGGCGGGATCACGACTGGCGCCGTCACCGCCGCCAGCAGGTCCATGGCCGCAGCGCCCGCCGTCGCGTAGGCCGGCAGCGGCAGCCCCTCGCCGTGCGGCAGGCGCACCACCTGGATCGCTGTCACGCCAGCGCCGCGGCGATGCGCTGCGCGAGCCGGGCGGCGACCTCGGATTTCGGTAGGCGCGGCCAGGGCTCGGCGCCCGCCTCGGTCACGAGGTGCACCTCGTTGGCGTCGCCGCCCATGATCCCGGTCTCCGGCCGCACGTCGTTGGCCACGATCCAGTCGCAGCCCTTGCGCTCGCGCTTGGCGATGGCGTGGGCCAGCACGTCGTCCGTCTCGGCGGCGAAGCCCACGACCAGGCGCGGCCGGGCGGCGCCGGGCCGGGACAAGGTGGCGAGGATGTCCGGGTTGGGCGCGAGCGTGAGCGTCGGCGGCGCAGCGCCGGGCTGCTTCTTGAGCTTGATCGCCCCCGCGCCCACCACGTGCCAGTCCGCCACGGCCGCCGCGCACACCGCGACGGCCGCCGGCAGCGCCACCTGGCACGCCGCCAGCATCTCGGCCGCCGTCTCGACCTGGCGCACCGTGACGCCTGCCGGGTCGGGCAACGCCACCGGGCCGCTCACGAGCGTGACGCGCGCGCCGAGGGCTGCGAGCGCCGCCGCGACCGCATGGCCCTGCCGCCCGCTGCTGCGGTTGGCGATGTAGCGCACGGGGTCGATCGGCTCCTGCGTCGGCCCGCTCGTGACCAGCGCGTGCCGCCCCGCGAGCGGTGCCGGCGCGTCCAGCATGGCGCGGATCGCGTCGAGGATGGCGGGCGGCTCGACCAAGCGGCCGGGGCCGAACTCGTTGCAGGCCATCGCGCCCTCGTCCGGCCCGACGAAGCGCACGCCGCGCGCGGCCAGCAGGGCGACGTTGGCGACGGTCGCGGGGTGCAGCCACATCCGCACGTTCATCGCGGGCGCGGCCAGCACTGGCTTGTCGGTGGCGAGCAGAACGGTGCTCGCGAGGTCGTCGGCCAGGCCGGCCGCCATCTTGGCCAGCATGTTCGCGCTGGCCGGCGCCACGACCAATAGGTCCGCGGCGCGGCTGAGCTGGATATGGCCCATGCGGCTCTCGTCATCGAGCGACCACAGCTCGCCATGGACCGGCTCCTCCGTCAGCGCCTGCAGGCTGAGCTTCGTCACGAACTGCGCGCCGCCGGCGGTAAGCACGCTGGAGACGGCGCAGCCCTCGCGCCGCAGCAGCCGCACCAGCTCCAGCGCCTTGTAGGCCGCGATGCCGCCGCTGACGACCAGCAGCACCCGGCGGTCGGCCAGGCTCACAGCCGCCAACCCGCGTGGATCGCCGCGATGCCGCCGGTGAGGTTGCGATGCGTGACCCGGCTCAGCCCGGCCTCGCGCATCATGCCGGCGAGCGTTTCCTGGTCGGGAAAGGTTCGGATGCTCTCGGCGAGGTAGCGGTAGCTGTCCGCGTCGCCCGCGACCGCCTGACCCAGCCGGGGCAGCACCCCGAACGACCAAGCGTCATAGACCGGCGCGAGGGCGGCGACCTGCACGCGGGAGAACTCCAGGCAGAGGAACCGCCCTCCCGGCCGCAGCACGCGGCGCGCCTCGGCCAGCACCGCCGCTTTGTCCGTGCAGTTGCGCAGGCCGAAGGCGATGCTCACCCGGTCGAAGCTGCGGTCCGGCAGCGGCAGGCGCTCGGCGTCGGCCACGAGCAGGCTGACGCCCTCGACCTGCCCGCGCGCGAGCGCCCGGTCCCGCCCGACCGCCAGCATGGCGGCATTGATGTCTGACAGCACCGCCGGGCCGCCGCCGCGGGCGCGCCAGCCGAGCGTGATGTCGCCGGTGCCACCGGCGAGGTCGAGCAACGTGGCGCCGGGCCGGGGATCGAGCGCGGAGATGAAGTCCCGCTTCCAGGCGCGGTGCACGCCGAGCGACATGAGGTCGTTCATCAGGTCGTAGCGCGGCGCCACGCTGTCGAACACGGCGCGCACCATGGGCTTCTTCGCCTCGCGGGGAACACTGCGGAAGCCGAAGTCGGTCTGGTCGTTGCTGCTCATGGGCGCAGCATATAGCGTGCCGCCGCCCATGCCGGAACTTCCCGAAGTCGAGACCGTGATGCGTGGCCTGCAGGCCCGGCTGGAAGGGCGCGTGCTCCACCGGGTGGAGGTGCGGCGGCCCGACCTGCGCTGGCCGCTGCCGCAGGGCCTGGCCGAGCGCCTGGCCGGGCAGCGCGTGCAGGGGTTCCGGCGCCGAGCCAAGTACATCCTGATGCGGCTCGGCGGCGGCGACAGCCTGATGCTGCATCTCGGCATGTCCGGACGCATGGTCATCGCACGCCGCGGCGCCAATGCGCCGGCGCTGCACGAGCACATGGTGCTGGAGACCGACGACGGCTGGCATGTCGGCTTCGTCGATCCGCGCCGGTTCGGCTCGATCGACCTGGTGCCGACCTGGGCGGAGGACGCGCATCGCCTGCTCGCCGGGCTGGGGCCGGAGCCGCTCGACCCGGCGTTCTCCGGCGCAAGCCTGGCCGCCTCGCTCGCGGGCAAGCGGACGCCGATCAAGGCGGCGCTGCTGGACCAGCGCATCGTCGCAGGCCTGGGCAACATCTACGTGTGCGAGGCGCTGTTCCGCGCGGGGATCTCGCCCGAGCGGCTGGCCCTGGACGTGTTGGCGGACGAGGCGGCCCGGCTCGCGCACGAGATCAAGGCGACGCTGCTGGAGGCCATCGCCGCCGGCGGCTCCAGCCTGCGCGACTACGTGCAGCCCGACGGGGAGCTGGGCTACTTCCAGCACGCCTGGAAGGTGTACGGGCGCGAGGGCCAGCCCTGCGAGCGCTGCCCCGGCGCCCCCGCCTGCCCCGGCGTCGCGCGCAGGACGCAGGCCGGCCGCAGCACCTTCTATTGCCCGCGCACCCAGGTCTAGCTACTAGCCGTCGCGACGCATGGGAGAGAGCACGATGCCCGAGATGATCCTGGTGGAGACGCATGGCCGGGTGGGACTGATCCGGCTGAACCGGCCCGCGGCGCTGAACGCGCTGTGCGACCAGCTGGTCGGGGAGCTCGGCGCGCAGCTGCTCGCGTTCGACCGGGACGACGGGGTGGGCGCGATCGTGATCACCGGGTCGGACAAGGCGTTCGCCGCCGGCGCCGACATCAAGGAGATGAAGGACCGCAACTACCCCGACGTGTTCCTGCACGACTTCATCGCGGAGTGGGAGACGATCCTGCGGGTGCGCAAGCCGGTCATCGCCGCGGTGGCGGGCTTCGCGCTGGGCGGCGGCTGCGAGCTCGCGATGATGTGCGACATGATCGTGGCGGCCGACACGGCGCGGTTCGGCCAGCCCGAGATCAACCTCGGCGTCATCCCCGGCTCGGGCGGCACGCAGCGGCTGACGCGCGCGGTGGGCAAGAGCAAGGCGATGGACATGTGCCTGACCGGGCGGATGATGGACGCGGCCGAGGCCGAGCGCTGCAACCTGGTCAGCCGCGTGTTCCCGGCGGACCAGCTCGTGGCGGAGGCGATCAAGATCGGCGAGAA
>JBBSIT010000077.1:0-10587 GCA_038231995.1 Acetobacterales bacterium
CTTGCCATGCGCAGGCCGAGCCGCACGGCCAGCCTGCCCCGCTCGCCCATCGGCTCCAGCGTGCAGTCCCACTCACTGCGGTTCACGCACACCGGCCTGACCTCGACGCCGTGCGCCTGCGCATCCCGCACGACCTGGGCGAGAGGCGACCCGACACCTCGCCCACCACCCCCGCCAGCCCGCGGTGACGCAGGCCCTCCTCCATGACCAGCAGCACCGCCGCGGGCGGGCCTGCGACCGCGTAGAGGGTGCGGTCGGGGCGCAGGCCCACGCCGGCGAGGGCGGGCGCGAACAGGTCGTAGTGCTCGACCGCCCACAGCACCGGGCCATCACTGCGCGCCAGAACGCCGGCGGCGAACAGGGCGGCGGCCGAGCCGTGCTCCACGTCAGGACCGGTCCCGGCGACCTCGTGCAGGGCGCCGAGCGCCAGACCGCCGCCGGGGAGGTGAGCGTCAATGTTCGCGTGTCCGAAAGCGAGGGTGGCCCGGTCTTGCCGGGCGTGGCTATTGCGCTCGATGCGCGCGATCTCGGTGCAGACTGCCTCGATCAGCTCCGCCCGTGTCTGCCGCGCCCTCGTCAAATCGGTGTTCCCCTCGCCATACCGCGCAAGCACAAGAACATATGCAGAACATAGTTGCTGCGGGAAGTGGGAAAACGCTCCTATAGTAGCCCGCGTATGGGTCTATCATCCTTTCAGGCGATTATGCTGCGGCCCTGGATCAACCTGTCGGCCCGGAGCGATGGCGGACCCTGGCGCTCTCGCACCGACTCGAAGCGGGGCGGCCCTAATCCGGCTCGAGCACCGTTCCGAACGCGGCGAGATACTCCGGCTCGCCGTAGTCGCCTGCCTCCTCGTCGGCCAGCACACGCACGACCTGGGCGCCGACGACCGAGCCCGAGGCCATCACCCTCCCCGCGCGTCGGACTGTCTCCTCCGCGTTACGGCACGGCACCGGCTTGCCCGGTGTCAGGTTGCCCCGCTTTTCCACAGTATTAGGGCTGGTAGAAAATGCGCTCGCTTATGGCCATGTGGGCTTGCAGCACGCCCTCGGCGAAGCCTCGACCCGCCACTGTTGCCATCCCTTGTCCGCACGGGCGTTCATCGGATGTCAGAGCACTCATAGTGACGGGAAGATGCCCATCTGGCGCAGCCGCCAAGTATCGGCACGCCGTGGCAGGGCCCACATGGCTGCGTGATCAGCACCACTGACGTGGTCCCATTCGGAGCCGTGCCGGCTTCTTTGGCGAAGGGCACCAGCGTGAAACACTGTCTCGGGCGCGATTGATCAGACCGCCTCCCGGCTTCGCCGAACCGGGCTGGTCGGCAGCCCGGTGCAGAGCCGGAGCACCTCGCCGCGTGCCCTTCGTGCTACGATGCCGCATGGACAACCCCGCGCCGTCCCCGCCCTGCCCGCCTCCCCGCCTGCCCTGGGACTACCACCCGGCACTCCGGCCCGAGCGCCTGCGCCTGTGTGCGCGGCTGTTGGCCAACGCGCGACGCGACGCCCTGGCGCTAGCCCGCGAGGAACTGGGCGACGACACCTGGTCGGTGGGCTGCCGCGCCTACGCTTTCGGCCGCGCGCGGCTGCGGCGAGTGGCCGAAGCGGGCGCACATGCCTGGCTGCAGGTACTGGACGGCAGCCACCACTTCGTCTTCCTGATCGAGGACGTGCCGGTGCGCTTCTACCGCGGTCCGGCCAATGACCCGACCGCGCGCACGCTGCGCCGGCAGGAGGGCGAGGCGCAGCAGCTCGGGCTGGCGCTGGGCGAGGCGGAGGCCGATGGGCTGGTGTTCCGGCTCGCGGTAGAGGCCGAAGCGGGCGGTGCGGTGTCGCGGGTGGTGTTCCTGGCGCTGCGCGGCGAGGAGGGAGCGGCCGAGTGCGCCTGGGAGGTGCCGCTGGACTCGCCCGTGGCGGCACGGCCCGAGGCGGTGCAGCTCTGGCTGATGGCCGACGAGGGCCGGGACGAGGCCGAGGGGGCGACGACGCTACGCAGGCGCATCAGCGTAGGCCGGCGTCCGGCTGCCCGCGAGCCGGTCGTGGCGACACGCCTACCCTGATCGCCTGCAGCGGCGGGCAGTTGGCACGCGCCGACCTTTCATATCGCGAGAACCTGAGCCTGCCCTTTGCGGCCCTTCTCAGGGGCAAGCTTCGGTTAATTAGGCCCGAGGGATGCGACCACCGCGTCGTGGTCCATGGCTGTAATGCCGGGCAAGACGAGAACGTAGCGGCAGAGCGCGAAACCGAGCACCTGGCTCGCGACCAAGCCTGAACGCCGCTCGCCCTCCCTGTCCGGCGTCGCCTGCGCCACGACGGGCAGCAGTCGCCAGGCGGAACACGGCGCGCAGGATCAGCCCCGTGGGCATTGCCAGGGCGGAATAGGGCCACCGCGACGCTCCTATTCAGCCAGAGCCATACCAGGCTGTCGGCAAGCCGTTAACCCGGCGCTGCACGGCGCGGTCCCTCCTTAACGTTCCATTAAGGTTTCGCGCGCTGAATTAGGGGCGAATCGCGCTTGCTTCATCTTCCCACCGGCAAGGACGCCGACATGAAGATCACGCCCCGCTACCTCGTGCAGTTGTCTTCGGCGGAGATCGCATTCCTGCATGCCCTCGTGCAGCGGCAGGTTCGCAGTGTGGTGGCCGAGCGTCCGGAAGGTCGTGGCATGGACCCCACCGTTGCGCCTCCCGAGTTGGTCTCGCTCGATCGCCGGCTGCTCACCCGGCTGAAGGAGGTGTCGGATGACGAGGAAGTCTACTTCGGCGAGCGGCGAACGCGACCGGAAGCCGGACGGATCAACGAGGAGCACGCGGTGCTGGCGGAGATCGCTGCCTTGGGCGAGGGAGGTTCTTTCTCCGGCTCCGCCGCGTTCAGAGGTGCGGGTTGCAACGCCCGATCAGGCCGCCGCACCCCGGCCACGGACGAAGTCGTCCAGAGTGCAGCGTCCAAAACACTCGCGGTCGCCTCGACCGAGCAGGGGAGCAACGTGATCCCGCTGCATAGGGCCGGCCAGCGGCAGACCGCACGAGTGGGGTGAGGCACGATGGCATCCCTCTCCTGACCTCGGCCAATCGTCGTGGCAGGCTCGGCGCCGGTCCGTCGATGCTGCCGCGATCAGGGTGCCTGCCGTCCGGCCGTCGCCTCGGCGAGCCAGTCCACGACGCCGCCGAGTGCCTCGCGTTCGGCCAGACCGCGCCCGCGCGCCTCAGCGAACACTGCGAGCTGCCGGTCCGCACTCGTGCCCCCGGCCGCGATCGCGCGCGCCGCCTCCACCTCGCCCGCGCAGCCCAGGGCGTCCGCGTCCTCCGCCACCAGCGCCAGCGCCGCATCGAGACAGGACACGAACGGCATCGAGTCGCCGGAGTCCGCGTCGATCAGCTCGGCGCGCACCCCATCGCGCTGCGCCCGCCACAAATTCTCGGCGGCGATGGCGCGCGAGGCGCCGGTCAGGCCCCGGTTCCACTCGGGCCGCCGGTCAGCAAAGCGCACCAGGCAGCGGTAGAGCGCAGCTATGGCGAGCGTGTGCTCCAGCAATGTGCAGCTGTCGGCGACGCGCAGCTCCAGCGTCGGGTAGCGCACCGAGGGGCGCAGCGTCCACCACAGGAAGCTCGCGTCCGCGATCGCCCCCGCCCGGGTCATGACCTCCACGTAGCGTGCGTAATCCTCGGGCCCGGCGAACAGGTCCGGCAGCCCCGTGCGGGGCATCTCGCCGAACGCGGACAGCCGGTAGCCGACCATCCCCGTCGCCCGCCCCTGCCAGAACGGCGAGGAGGCGGACAGCGCGAGCAGCAACGGCATGGTGGGCAGCAGCCGGTTCATCAGATCCACCCGCGCCTCGGGCCGGGGCACCTCCACGTGGACGTGCATGCCGCAGACCACGTTGCGTCGGCCCAGCATCCTGAGCTCGCGCATCAGGCCCTCGTAGCGCTCCTTCTGCGTGAGGCTTTGGCGCGACCAGCGAGCGACCGGATGGGTGCCTGCCGCGAGCACCAGCACGCCGTGATCGCGGCCGATGTCGGCCAGGCCGGCGCGGAGCCCGCCCAGAGTCTCATGCGCGTTCTCGAAGCTGGTGGAAGGCGGCGTCGAGACCTCGATCTGCGACTGCAGCAGCTCGCGCTCGACCACCGGCAGACGCGCGCGGGCAGCCGCGTGGAACGCCGTGACCCCGCGCCGCGGCGTGCCGCGCGTGGCAACATCCGCAAGGAAATACTCCTCCTCGATGCCGAATCGATAGCTCGCGTCCATGCCGTTCCCTCGTGCGTGCCTGGCGAGTAGAAGCATGACTGCCCATGACCTGCCACCCGCTCGCCGGAGCCGTGTTGCACAGAACCAAAGAGGAGCTGTCCGATCTGCGCGAGCGCTGCGGCACGCGCGCGGGCGGACGGGCTCGATGACACTACGGGCTCGATGACACTATGGATGCCGCCGACGCGGCGGAGGAGAGAGCCAACAAGCGCGCAACCAGGGCGGCCGAGAGGGCGGGCCGTCTGTTCTGACCGTGCCGATCAGCGCCGCGCCGGATACCTCACCTGGTATGGCGGCTCGACCGGCACGACCATCCGACCGACCGGTCAGAGCGCGATGCCCGCCAGCTTCAGATGCGCCCACGCGAAGGAAACGCCGATGATCGTGACGGCCAAGCCTGCCGTCAGGACCGCGGCTGACATCGCTGTGGCAACCTCAAGACGCAGCTGCTCAATCCCGGCACGAGGATAACGGGAACAGTGGGTGCAGACGGCGTCCTCCGGGCTTCCGGGCTATGGAAGAGCCCACGCAGCTTCCACAATCTCACTTTCCTGCAAGGCAAGGTCGCCGGAGGCCTGCTGACGAGGACCGCGTCCGACAACCGGTGCGTCATGCGCGCCCTTGGCCGTAAGGTCGTCACTGCCGCATGATGGTGTTCGATGAGGGACCACACGCTGCCAGCAAACGAGGCTCCTTCGCCGCGGCGCAGCTCGCGGCCGCTGACCGTGACGACCTGGTGCTCCGCGCCACCCATACGATCGAGCACGCTGTCCCCCCCTCCTAGTCCTCCTCGGAGAGCCCGCATGAACGCCCAAGGACCCGAAGCCGCCATCACCGCCTGGCTCGCTACCCAGCAGGACGCGATGATCGCCCTGCTGCGGGACATGGTGGATATCGACAGCGGCAGCTACGACAAGCCCGGCATCGATGCGGTGGGCACAGTCGCCGAGCGGTTCCTCCAGCAGCACGGCATCCCGGTTGAGCGCCTGCCGCAAAGCAGGCACGGCGACTGCCTGCGCGCCGTCGTGCCATGGGACGGTTCCCCAGATAACGCGGGCGGCAATGCCGGCAGCAACATCGTCCTGATGGGCCATCGGGACACGGTGTTCCCCACAGGCGAGGCCGGGCGCCGCCCCTTCGTCATCCGGGACGGCGTGGCCTATGGCCCGGGCGTGGCCGACATGAAGGCCGGGCTGGTGATGAATTGCTTCGTGCTGGCCGCCTTCGCCCGCTTCGGCGGCAGCCCGGCCCCGCTGGTCGGCCTGTTCACCGGCGACGAGGAGATCGGCAGCCCCGAAGGCCGCCCCGTCATCGAGAACGAGGCCCGGCACGCCCGCGTGGTGTTCAACAGCGAGCCCGGCCGCGCCACCGGCAACGTCGTCACCGGCCGCAAGGGAGGCGTGTTCATGGCCATGCGCATCACCGGCAAGGCCGCCCATTCCGGCGGCGCCTTCACGGACGGCATCAGCGCCATCGGCGAGCTGGCGCACAAGATCACCGCCATCCACGCGCTGACGGACCTCGACCGCGGCGTCACGCTCAACGTCGGCCTGATCAGCGGCGGGCAGAGCGTCAACACCGTCGCCCCCTGGGCCGAAGGGCAGATCGACCTGCGCTACATCGAGCCCTCTGATCGCGACGACATCATGGCCCGGATCGGCGCCATCATCGACCGCAGCACGATCCCCGGCGCCAAGGCCGAGCTGACCATCAAGGGCGAGTTCCTGCCGCTGCTGCAGACCGCCGCTACCAAGCGCCTGTTCGAGCTGTATGTGGACAGCGCCGCCAGCGGGCTGGCCGTCGGGGGCGAGTTCTCCGGCGGCTGCGCCGACAGCGGCTTCACCGCGGGCGTCGGCACGCCGACACTCTGCTCGGTGGGGCCGGTGGGCGGCAGGGCGCACAGCCCGGACGAGTTCCTGATGCTCGACAGCCTGGTGCCCCGCGCCCAGGCCTGCGCGCGAGCGATCCTGCAGCTCGAGAAGGCGGGGCTGTGAGCAAGCTGTCGCGATGCTCTCGGCGCGAATGCACCGTTCATACTGTTCCGGATGATTGCGCTGTACCCTCGCCTCCGACCGCTCGAGCAACTCCCGGTTGCTCTTGGCGCCTCCGATCAGGTGCGTGTAGCCGTCGGCCTTCCCTGCTCTCGTCGAACGCGTCCTCCGACGAGGCGAATAGGTAAGCAATACGAACATCAGGGAACGCGCCGTCCCGGCGCCGGCTGTGGTAGTCGATGCAAGCGGCGAGCAGGTATTGCTCCACTAGGATGTTGTCGCTGATCGTGCTTTCCATGGCCGCCCAGCCCCCGGCCTCCCGTATCGCCCGGTCGTACCGGAGCGGCCGATACCAGGAGGCGTCGGTGAACGGGAACACCTCGAGATGCTGCGTGAAGACGGGCGACGCCTCCATGCGCTCGGGCAGGCGATGCCAGAGCATGACGTCGCTCTCGATGTGGACGAAGGACCGTTTCTGCGCGCGGTAGGTCGCGAGCTTGCCCAACACCGCCAGCTTGGATCGGCGTCTCGCAACGCCTCGAACTCGATGGAGACGTGGGCGAACTCGAGGCCGAGGCTCCCCACGAGCAGATCGGCCGCTTCGTCGTCGGTGTACAGCGATGCGCAGGCTGGTTCAGTGCGCGTGCGGGTGCGGCCCGTCGAGCACATAGGGCGCCTCGCTTGCGGCCGTTGAGATGACCCGGGCGTGGCGTTGTCAGGGTGGCGGAGCCGACTGGAGCATGGCAGCATTCCCACCATGACCACGTCGCCTGATCCATACCGCGGCTTCCGCTTCCCGCCCGAGATCGGCATCGAGTTGCCGACCATTGGCGCGTTGGCCAGGTCAACGGCATTCAGGAATGGAATCAGCGCACGATGCGGCCGCACACGTAACCGGTCAGCATTGCCGCGCCTAGGGCCAGGAAGGGCTGGCTCCGGACCCGCTGCGCCAAGCTGTCCTTCTGCGCGCTGACCTGGGCCGCCGTTCTGCGAGCGCTGGCCACGGCACCGCGCACCTGGGCTGCGCCCTGGCGGATCGGCGCCGCCACGGTTTCCGTCACGGTGTCAGCGACGTTCGAGACGGTGTCTGCGACGCGCTGCTTGGCTTCCGCCAGCTTCGGAGCGGGATCTGTGGCGCGCAGCTCGTCGAGCTGGCTGCGGAGCTGCACGATCTCGGCGGAGGGGCTGTCTGGCGTATCGGTCATGGGATCCCTGCTTGCTGCTGCACCATAGGTAATGCCGCAGCACCGGTCGGGGTTGCAGTGCTGCCGGCCTCCCGACGCCCTACTCTTCCGGCTCGGTCGTGAGCAGCAGAGGGTAGCCTTTCTTTCGCGCCGCATCGGTCGCGTTCGTTGCCTTGGCCTCGGCCACGTCCTTCGTGAACACCGCGATGACGCACACGCCCCGCTGATGCGCCGTCATCATCACCCGCCGGGCCTGTTCCTCGCCCAGCCGGAACTCCGCCCGCAGCACCGTGACAACGAACTCGCGCGGCGTGAAGTCGTCGTTGACCAGGATCACCTTGTGCAGGCGCGGCCGCTCGGCCTTGATCTGCAGCTGAAGGCGGGGTGTTGTCGTGGTATCGTGCATCGCAGGCCTGCCAGAGATCAGCGGTCGGGTGCGGGCGTTCGGCATACCTGCCACAGCCGCTTGCACGATGCACCTACGAAAGCATCGGCCTTCGTTCCTGATCTGCTCGTGAACGCGACGCCGTGCTGGCCAGCGGGAAGCCCTGCAGCTGGGTTCGCAGCGTCGGTATGTCGCCGTTCGGGGTCATGTGGCCCCGATCGGAGCCGCTGCGCGCCTAGTCGCGGAGCTCGGCATGGAATGAACCTTCGCACGGCAGCTCGCGCATGGGCCTGATCGCCTCGGCTTTCAGTGACTCGGCCGACCACAGGGGCGTGCGCGTCACGCCGGAGTGCCCGACAGCGGAGGCGTCGAGGCACAGGTCGTCCAGGCGTACGGCAAGCCTGGGGTTGCGCAGGTACGGCGCCTGCCCGCCGGGAGAGTGCTGCGGGCAGGGCGACGGCGCCGCAACAGCGAGCGGAACGAAGCCCAGCAACGCTGCCAGGCCAACCCGGACGGCGTTGCTGCGGGCTACTCAGGGTTGGTCCTGGCTCCCGCTTCATCAGGTAAAGTGCTCCGCCAGTATCTGAGCCAGCTACGCGGTCCTGAACGGACCGGTGGCCCCGCTGACCGAGCCAGCCGCGTGACGACCGTCGCCGCCGGCAATGGTCGTGCACGGTTCGGCCGCCCACGCCGGCGCAGACTGGCCTCGTAGGCCGGCCAGTTCGTGACCTTGTGTTTCTGTTTGGGACCGTGGTGGCGACGGTCCAGGTTCAGCTTGAAGAAGGCGGGCATCCCGGAGACAAGAGCGGGGCGCTCTTCTACGCTGGACCGGCCCCCGGCGCCATGCGCGGGTTTGGGCACCAAACTCGCACCGAATGCGACGGCGATTCATGCGCTGCGGCCCATGACCGCCAGCGATGAACCAGGCTTCGATTGTCGACAAGCTGCGCTTGACCGAGCTACCGTGTCCTGGCTGCTATGGCAGAACGATCTCCGTAAATGGAGGCGGCGTCCGGGAGAAAGTCTTGGCCTCAGTCGATCTGCTCGGAATCCGCAAGCGATACGGGTCGCTCACGGTTGCGGATGGCATTGATCTCGCGATCGGCCACGAGGATCTGGTATGTCTGCTCGGTCCATCGGGTTGCGGCAAGACGACCACGCTGCGGCTGATCGCCGGGTTCATCGCGCCCGACGAGGGTTCGATCGTCGTCGGCGGCCGCACCTTGTCCAGTCCCGGCACGGCAGTCCCGCCGGAACGGCGCAATATGTCGATGATCTTCCAGAGCTACGCGTTGTGGCCGCACATGACGGTGGCCGAGAACATTGCCTATGGCCTGAAGCTCCGTAAACAGCCGCGGGCGGAGGTCGAGCGCAAGGTCGCCCGCATCCTGGATGTCGCCAAGCTGACCGCGCTGCGGGACCGCGCGCCCGGCGAGCTGTCGGGCGGCCAGCAGCAGCGGGTGGCCCTGGCGCGTGCGCTCGTGGTCGAGCCGGAGACGCTGCTGCTGGACGAGCCCTTGTCGAACCTGGACACCAACCTGCGCGAGGAGATGCGCTTCGAGATCCGCCGGCTGCACGACGAGTTCCGCTACACCACCGTGTACGTGACCCACGACCAGTCCGAGGCGATGACCACGGCCGACCGCATCGTGGTGATGAACCGTGGCCGGATCGAGCAGATCGGCTCGCCGGAGGACGTGTATCAGCAGCCGTGCTCGGAGTTCGTGGCGCGCTTCATCGGCGGCACCAATATCCTGCGCGGCCGGGCGGACGGTGCGGCGGTGCGCTGCGGCCCCCTGGTCATCCAGTGCGGCAACCGCGTCGCGGCCACCGACGCGGAGACGCCGGTGTCGATCCGGCCGAACGACGTGGAGCTGATCCCGTCGCCGGGATCGCCCGGCGCGAACGAGTTCACCGGCACCGTGCTGCGCCACACCTACCTTGGCGCGCAGCGCGACTACCTGCTGGAACTGCCGGGCGGTCAGCAGATCCGCGCCGTCACGCCGCTGCGAACGGTGGCGGAGGTCGGCAGCCAGATCGGCGTCCGGCTGCCTCCCCAGCAGTGCCGCGCCCTGCCGTGCTGACGCCTTATGTTCTCGGAGGCCATCAGATGCCCGAACAATCTCTCTCCCGCCGCGCCGTGCTGCTGGGCGCCGCGGCAGGCTTGTTGCCGCCCGCCCGGACATGGGCGCAGCAGGCGGCCCCGGACCTGGTGGAGGCGGCGAACCGCGAGGGCGCCGTCGCCTTCTACACCTCGATCGACGTGGTGGTGGCCGAGAAGATGGCGGCGGCCTTTACCGCGCGCTACCCGGGCATCCGCCTGCAGGTCGAGCGGTCCGGCGCCGAGCGCATCCTGCAACGGGTGATGCAGGAGTACGGCAGCGACATCCACGCGGCCGACGTCATCGAGAGCTCCGACGTCACCAGCTTCATCGACTGGAAGGACCGCGGATGGCTGGCCGAGTTCGTTCCTGACGATGTGGCGCGGCACTGGCCCAGGGAGGAGCGCGACCCGGACGGCCGGTTCGCCGCCGTGCGCGCCCATCTCAGCGTCATCGGCTACAACACCCGCCAGGTGAAGCCCGCTGACGCGCCCGGCAGCTTCGCCGACCTGCTGCAGCCGAAGTGGCGCATGCGCATGGTGAAGAAGCTATGGGGCGACCGGCGAAGGGTTGGCATCATCGTCGGTGGATGCAACAGATGGATGTTCCCCGATGACCCAAGTTGATGACCTGAGCCGCTCTCTCGCCGTTTTTGACCAGAACACCAGTTTGGTTGTGGTC
>JBBSIT010000078.1:0-10417 GCA_038231995.1 Acetobacterales bacterium
CGGGCCGGAATCAACGAAACGTCCGGATTTGACAGTCTGCGCGCGCATACCGACGAGCGTCGCGCGACCGAGGTGGATGTGGCCGTCTACGCGCTCAACCGTATGCTGGAGCTGGGACGCCCGACCTACGTCCGCGTTGCCTGACCCCGAACGGGGCTGGGGTAACTGCGCCCACACACCTGATTCATGCACCACGCTCTCGCCCGCCCCAACCTGCCGCTGGATGGTGTCCTCGACGTCGCGGATGATCCGCTTGCGCGCCGCCGTGCGGCGGGCGGCGTCGTCGTGGGCGGCGCGCGGCGGGACGGGCTCGGACAGGCTCCGGGCCAGGGCGATGCTGCGCCGGACCGAGCGGGCGATGCGATCGAAGGCAACTGCCAGGTCCGGCACCGTCCCGGCGCCCGCATCGGCGCTCGCCCCAGCGGCCTTGGCCTGGTCGTGCACCACGCGGGCGAGGTCCGTCCCCATGTCGATCAGCTCATGCAGCACCCGCCGGTAGTACAGCGCGTCCTCCGCCGCCTGATCGGCGGGGTTGGTCGGCTCGGCGGGGGCGGGGTGCGGGATCATGGAACGGGACGGGAAACTTTATCGCCGGCCCATGTCAAGGCCCGACTTCGGCGCGGGGGAGGCTGCGCTGGGCGGGGCAGTGCGGGACGCGACGAGGCGGCGTCGTATCGCAAACCGGCAACCCGATCGCAGGTGTGGGTCGAGAGCGGTCACTCAACAGGGCGGTTGGTAAGACACGGTTCTTTGTGTTTCCGGTGCTCACGGACATACGTCCGCCCCGCTCCGGTTCTCGACAACCACGCCAACCGACTCGGCCTAGCGAATTGCCGAGCAGCTTCACCTGTGTTGAAACCGCTTTACCCCCGCGCGTAGCGCAGCCGCACCTGCTCCGGCGCTGCCTCCCCCGTCTGCCGCGCGTGCAAACCCGGTTCCGCGCCGGGCTGCTGCGCCAGCCACGCCTCGTACAGCCCCTCCAGCAGCGCCCCCAGCCAGGTGCCCGGCGGGTCCCCGGCGGTCCCGATGCGGGGCAGGCCGTGATGCGTGATGCGCAGTTCCCGCGCGACGTTATCGAACACGAGGCTGGTCCGGCCCCAGCCCATCGCCGCGAGCGCGTCGTTCATCTCGACCTCGAGCGCGTCGAGCGTTCCCACGGCGGAGAGCGGCGCCAGCCAGGCCATCCGCGCCCCGGCGCCGCGCAGCATCTCGTCGCGCGCCTCGGCGCCGAAGCTCGCGTCGATCTCGTCGGCCATCGCGCGGAGGAACAGCCGCCATTGCACGGCGCCGGGTTGGGCGTCGGTCGTCGAGCTGCCGCTCATGGCGCCTGGTTGAAGGTGTAGCGGGCGTAAACCAGGCCCGTGCCCTCCGTGAAGTTGCCGGCGCGCTGGAACTGGGCGCGGCCGCCGAGGCGCAGGCTGTCCGACACCTTGTATTCGGCATTGGCGAAGGCGCCGCCGACGATGCCGGCCTCGCTGCGGGCGGGGTAGAACGCGTTGAGCAGCGGCGCGTTGGCGACGAGCCCCTCCAGCCGCGCCTGACGCGCCGGGTCGTTCGGGAACACCGGCGAGCGCCGCTCATTGTAGGTCTGGAAGCCGACGGAGCCGCCGACGCTGTAGCTGAAGTTCTCGTTCACCTGCTCCTTGTAGCTCACCGGGATCAGCGCCGCGAAGTAACTCTGCGGGCTGAAATAGCCGCCATGGCCGAGGGTGAACAGCCGCAGGTTCCGCTCGTAGCCGAGATAGACCAGGTCGAGCCCGGCGCGCACCTCCTGCGTCGCCGTGCGATACACCGGGTAGGAGCCGCCGGCGCCGAACTCATACTGCGTGTTGGACGCGACGTTCTCGCCACGCAGGGTGGCCCCGCCGCCGCCAGCGTAGAGGCTCAGCAGACCCGGCGTCCATTCGAGCTGCAGATGCCCGCGAGTGCGGGTCACGCCGCCCATCGTGAGGCCCGTCGCCGGGTCCTCCGTGCCGGCATAGGCGAGCAGGCTGTCGGTCACGGCCCGGCGCTCACCGACCACGCGCAGCCGCAGGTCCCGCCCGATCGAGGGCGCCAGCTCGACGCCGCCGATCAGGTTCTGCTGCCGGAAGCCGAGCGGGGTGGAGCCGATATCGGCGGTCGCCCAACCCAGGCTGTAGGACAGGCCGAGCCCGACGCCCGACGCCGTCTGGTCCCCGGGCCGCGGCGTGGCTGCCCCCAGCGCGAACAGCGGGTTGGTGCCGAAGCGCTGCAGGTTGCCAGGATCGGCGCCGAGCGTGCCGCCGGACAGGAAGGTCGGCTGCGCCTGCAGCTTGAGCGTGCCGACGCCGCCGGGCGAGAACACGGCCTCGACCGGGACCATGGCCTGGGTGAGCTGGTCGAGGCCCCCGTCGCCGGAGCGGCCGCGCAGGCTGACGCCGACCTGCGCCTTGGGCGCGACCTCCTGGTTCAGCTCGGCGACCCGGCGGTCGATGTCGTTGGTCAGCGGGTCCACCGGGCGCTGCCGGACGAGGGCCGGGTTGCGCTGGATGCCGAGCTGCGCTGCGTCGCTGTCCAGCGCGGGGTTGCGGCGGAACGGGTTGGCATAGGCCTGGCCAGCCAACGGCGTCCGCGCGAGCTGATAGGACAGCCCGGCGTTGGCATCGTCGGCAACCGGCCGGGCGAACGGCCGGAGCGGCTCCGGCGCCAGCGGCGCGTCGGCGCTGCCGAGCTGCTGGCGGCGCAGGTCGCGCGCGGTCCGCAGCTCGCGCAGCGCCCGGCCATTATTGCCCCGCGCCCTCGCCACGTCGGCAGCCATCACATACAGCCGCGGCTCCTGCGGGAGCAGTTGCAGCCCGTCGCGGACGAGCGCGTCGGCCCGGCCCAGCTCGCCGGCCGCGATGGCGGCGGCAACGGCGGACCGCCGCACCTCGACGTTCCCCGCATCGCCCCGCAGCGCCGCCTCGTTGATCGCCAGCGCCTCGCGCGGGTTGCGCGCGGCCTGATACAGCCGGCCGAGCGCCATGTTGAGATCGGGGTCGGCCGGGTCCTCCGCGAGCTGCGGCGCGAGCTGGTCGTAGGCCTCAGCCGCCCTGCCCTGTTCGTTCAACGCGTCGGCCTCTCGCACGGCGATGCCGTTTCGCAGCTGTTCGGCCGATCGCGCCTGACCCGGCGGCAGGCGGGCGGTGTCGATCCCCTCGGCCAGCGCGGCGGCATCCGGTGCAGGGCGCGGGCGAGTTCCAGCCGTATCCAGGGGTTGGCCGGGTCGCTGACGGCTGCGGCGCGATAGAGACCGGTCTGCGCCACCGGGTCGGTCGCCTGGGCGGCACGCAGGCGGAGTTGCTCCGCGCGGAGGCGCCCGATGGCGCCGCGGTCGCGGCCGGTGCTCTCGGCGCGGGCGAACAGCTCGTCCGCCTCGCCCTCCCTACCCTGCTTGGCCAGCACGCCGGCGAGGCCGACGAGCGCGGCGGTGTTGCCGGGTTGGCCCGCCAGCGACGCGCGGAAGCTCGCCTCCGCCTCGGCGAGCCGGCCCGCGCGGCTCTGGATATCGCCGAGCTGCAGGTAGTTGCCCGCGTTGCCTTGCCCGCCCATCAGCCGGCGCAGCAGCGCCTCGGCCCGGTCGTACTCGCCGCGGTCAGCCAAGCTGGTGACCTCCGCATACTCCCGGCTCGTCGCACCTCCCGTGGAGGCGCCGGCCAAGGCGGCCTGCCACTGCCCGCGCTTAGACGGATCGAGCTGGATGGCGCGGGCGAGCAGGCTGCGCGCCTCGGCCAACCGGCCCTGGCGGAGACGGACGACGCCAAGCCCGCCGGTTGCCTCCGCGTCCTCGGCGTCGCGGGCCAGGGCCTCCTGGAACCCGCGCTCGGCGTCGGCCAGGCGGTTGCGGTCCAGTGCTGCGAAGCCGGACACGCGGGCGCGCCCGGTCGCGTCGATCTGTGGGTTGCGCGCAGCTTCCAGCTTGCGGGCAAGCTCCGCGTCGCCCGGGTTGCGCGCCAGCTCGGCCTCGATCTGCGGCACGCTGGCGAGCGCGTCGGGAAGCCAGAGCAGCGCCTTGCGCAGCGCCCGATTCGCGCCATCGGCGACAGCGGGATTGGCGGCGAGCGCGCGAAGCCGGGCAATGCCGTCGGCGCGGCTGGGTTCGCGGTAGGTCAGCAGCTCGGCGTAGACGAGCTGGGCGCGCAGGTCGTTCGGGGCGGAGATCACGAGCCGGGCCAGGCCGTCGCGCGCCCGCTCCCACCCGCCCGCGGTGCCGGCGAGGGTCTGGTAATACTCCGTCGAGAGAGTGGCGGGCGGCGTGTCGCCCTTGAAGATGCGCTGGTAGCGCTGCACGGCGTCGGCGCCGCGGCCCTCCTGCGCGAGCCGCCTCGCCTCGGACAGCGCGCCCTGGTCAACCGCGCCCATGCGAAGCGCCCCGTCGATGCCGGCGATGCGCGGGTCGGCCGGGCTGCCCTCCCGCAGCCGCGCCAGGGTCGCCTGGCCGCCCGCGCGGTCGCCGCGCTCGGCCTGGATGCCGGCGAGCATCGCCAGCGCGTCCGCGTTGCCGGCATCGAGCACGAGGACGCGGTTCAGCGCATCGACCGCCCGGTCCGGCTGGAACTACGCCTGCCAGAACCGGGCCTGCTCGATCAGGACGCGCAGCGCGTCCGTCGGTGTCGCGCCGGGAGCAATCGGCGCGGGCTGGGCAGCCGTCGGGACCGGCGCTAAGCCCACGCTGGCGGCCAGCAGCAGGGCCGGCGCGCGGATCATCCCGCGCCTCCGATCCGGCCCGGCGCCTGCCTGTAGCGCCTGGCGGCCTTGCGGCGCAGCGCCCCGTAGAACGCCAGCCCCGCCAGGAAGCACCCGGCCAGCATGATGCCGACGATCCCCAGCGGCTGGTCCCGCAGCAGCCAGGACGGGTAGATCCAGGGCGGCAGCCGGCCGACGGTGTAGGTATCGCCGACCCGGTAGGCCGTGACGGCGCCGCCGGAGAGGATGGCGAGGTCGCCCTGAATACGCGGCGCCTGCTCGCTGTCGCGCAGCGCCGCCACGGCGCCCCCGAGCGCCTGCGGAGAGACGGCGAGCAGTGCGACCACCGACCGGCCGCGCCCGAGCGGGCTCTCCCCGCCGACGAGGGCGGCCAGGCTCTCGTCCGGCGCCGCCGACAGGGCGGTGCTGGCGCGGTCGCGGTCGTCGGTCCGGTCCCCGAACAGGCGCCGCACGCCTTCGAGCCGGTCGCCGACGTCCAGGCCGATGCGGTTGCCCGCTAGCCGGAAGGGCGTGCCCCGCAGCAGGTCCGCCGCCCCGCCGAGCTTCCCCAAGGTGCCGACGAGCAACAGGTCGCGATCGGCCACCGTCCCGGTCTGGTCAGGCCTGACCACGGCAACGCGGGTGGCGGGCAGGCCGGTCAGCGCGCCGATGCGGCCCATGAGGTCGAGATAGGCCCGCAGCTCCGCCGGGTCCGGCCGGTCCGGGACCACGACCGCGGTCTCCGACAGGTCGGCCATCCGGGTGAACGGGAAGCCTGAGTTGACGAAGTAGGCCAGGTTGGGGAGCTGCGCGAAGCGGTGGGCGCGGCTGAGGTCGATCGTGCTGTCCGGATCGACCGACATGCGCAGGTCGCCCGGGATGGCCACGCAGTCGCCGCGATGCAGCGGCCGGGCGTCGAAGTAGAACTGCAGGTCGTTCTGCCCGAACACGGTGTAGGCGGGCACATCCACGCGCGCGGCGGGCTGGAACGCAGCACCGTCGAACAGGCGCGAGAACCATGACGTGCGGCGCGCCGGGTCGTCCGCGAGCCGCAGGCTGTCGAGGTAGAGGTTGTTGATCCCGACATCGAGGCGCGAGACGGCCAGGTCGATGACCGGACCCGGCGGCGCCCGGTAGCGTACGTTCAGCGGGAAGCCATGGTTGCGCCAGGTATAGAGGTCCGGCGCCGTGCGGAACGGGACGCGCAGGGTGCCGGGGACGTAGCCGGCGCCCTGCAGCTCCTCGGCATTCACCAGCTCGCCGAGCTTCACCGGGCGGTCCGTGGCAATCCAGGCCGGCGCGTCGTAGGGGGTGCGCGGCGCCGCCTCGGGCATGGTAACGGCAGCCGTCTCCCCGCCGAGTGCCCGGTGCCCGAACGTGCGCGCCGTGGCGGCCGCGACCAGCTCCGGCCCGGTCCGCCCCGCGACGACCAGGAGCGAACCCGCCGGGTCGTTCGGGTTGGCGACGACGGCCAGGGTCGGCCCGTTGATCGGCGGCAGCGCGAGGCCGGCGGGCAGCTCGCCGGCCAGGGCGAACACGACCGCGTTGCCCTCGTTCGCGATCTCGGACCCGGCGGGATAAGTCGCGCCGCGAAAATCGGCGAGCTGGCCGAACCAGGACGACACGGCGCCGGCCGCCTGCAGCGTCTCGTTGGAGGGGTTCGGCGCCATCACGAACGGCAGGCTGAGCGGCAGCTTCTCGCGGCGGTCGAAGAACGGCAGCGGCAGGCGGGCGAGGTCGCGCTGCGGCGGCAACCGCTCCAGCGTGAGCGTCAGCGTCGATGTGTCCGAGATGGTGGACCAAAGCAGGCCGCTCAGCGGGTCGTTGCATTCCTGCGTGTAGCGGCCGGTGAAGCGGAAGTTGAGCCGGTTGCTGTCCTGGAAGAACACCGGGCTGACCGGCATGGCCAGCGCGTCGAACCGCGGCTGCCCGCGATTGACCGGAATCGTGCCGACGTACTGCTCGTTCAGCGTGACGGTGACGTTGCTGAACTCCGGGATCATCGCCGGCGACATCGCGCCGCTCAGCGCGAGCTGCGCCGACGTCACCACCTCGTCGGAGCGGACACCGAACTGCACGCCCTGCAGCTCGCTGCTGCCGCGTAGGGTCAGCGGGCCGAGCGCGCCGAGCTGGCGCAGGGACAGCACCAGCCGCCGGCTCGTGGTGGGCAGCGCCGAGGGCGACCGCGCCGGCGGCTCCGTCTGCGCCACGGCGCCCGCCGCCGGCGGCAGCGGCACGACGGGCGGCAGCGCCGGGGCGGGCTGCGGACGCGGTTGAAGCTGCGGCGCCTGCCCGGGGACGGGCCGGACCGTGACGCCGCCCGGGATGGGCTGCGCCGCGACGCCGCCCGTCCAGGCCAGCAGCACGCTCAGCACGGCCGCGGCGCGGGCCGTCCGCCGCGGCCGCGCGTGACCCGGCTGTGCTGCATCCATGTCATCCCCGCCCAAACCGGCTTGCGGCTGGGCAGCGTCAGGCCGCCGCGGCGCCGGCGCGCGCTCGGGCGGGCGGAACAGGCCGAGGATGCTGACCAGCACGCGCCAGAGACTGACGAACGGACGGTCGGCCGGGTAGGCCGCCCAATCGGTCCAGGTATCGGCGCGGCCGAACACCACCTGCACGACCTGCATCTCGTCCTCGATCGTCAGGGGTTGCCAGCTCACCTGGATGAGCTGCTGGTCCCAGCGCAGGATGCGCGCGGGCAGGAGCAGGACGTCGCCGCCAAGGTTGAAGCCGACCTGGATCGCCGTGGTGCCGCCCATCCCGCCGACCGGCGCCTCGCACACCAGGCTGCCGCCGCCTTGCGACAGGTCGCGCGTGGCGCCTGCCAGGATGCGGCCGTCCTCCGTGTGGAGCGTGCAGGGGACCACGGCCCGGATCCGCGCCCGGCTGCGCGTCTGCCGCGTCTCGCGCCCGACCGCCAGCGCCGCGAGTAGGGTCAGCAGGCTGAACATCGCCCAGATCGTGTTGAGCAGGAGCGCCTGGAACGTCAGCATGTCGTTGTCGGACAGGAACAGGACGAGGAACCCGCGCAGCGTGCCCGCCACCAGCAGGGCGGTGAGGATCAGGTTCGGATAGACGGCGCGGAGGTCGAAGTAGCCGTTCTCGAGCAGGCCGCCCTTGCTGGTGACGTTAAACTTCCCGCGATGGGGGCTGGCGAGGGTGCCGATCGTCACGCGCACGAGGAACAACGCCAATACGGTCTCGTAGATCTCGCTCCAGAACGAGTGCCGCCAGCCCTGCTGCAGCCGCGAGTTCGTCGCGATGGACAGCACGATGTGCGGCAGCGCGTAGGCCGTGATCGCCAGCGGCGATGCCGCGATGATGTTCTGGCCGAGCAGCAGGTAGGCGAGCGGCGCCGTCAGGAACACCAGGCGCGGGATCGCGAACAGGAAGTGCCCCGTTGCCTGCAGATAGCAGATGCGCTGCCCAAGGGTGAGGCCCGGGCCGAAAAGCGGGTTGTCGATTCGCAGGATCTGCAGCATCCCGCGCGCCCAGCGGACGCGCTGGCCGATGTGCTGGATCAGCCGCTCCGTCGCCAGCCCGCCGGCCAGCGGCAGCTTGAGGTAGGCGCTGTCCCAGCCGCGCCGGTGCAGCTTCAGCATGGTGTGGGCGTCCTCGGTCACGGTCTCCACCGCGAAGCCGCCGATCTCCTCCAGCGCCGCCCGGCGGATCACCGCGCAGGACCCGCAGAAGAAGCAGGCGTTCCAGTGGTCGTTGCCGTCCTGGACGAGCCCATAGAACATGTTGCCCTCGCTCGGCACCCGGGTGCCGGCGGTCAGGTTCCGCTGGAACGGGTCGGGCGAGTAGAAGTGATGCGGCGTCTGCACCATGGCCATGCGCGGCTCGCGGACGAGCCAGCCCACCGTCATCTGCAGGAAGGCGCGGGTCGGGATGTGGTCGCTGTCGAACACCGCGATGTGCTCGCCCTCCGTCTGGCGCAGCGCGTTGTTCAGGTTGCCGGCCTTGGCGTGGGCGTTGTCGCCGCGCGCGATGTAGCCGACGCCGACCGCCTCGGCGAACAGGCGGAACTCCTCGCGCCGCCCGTCGTCCAGCAGATACACGCGCAGCTTGTCGCGCGGCCAGTCCATGGCGATGCAGCCCAGCACTGTCGCGCGCACCACGCTCATCGGCTCGTTGTAGGTGGGGATGTACACGTCCACCGTCGGCCAGAGCGCGTCATCGCCGGGCAGCGGCGCCGGCTTGCGCTGCAGGGGCCACAGCGTCTGCACGTAGCCGAGCACCAGGACGGTGATGGCGTACAGCTCGGCCAGCGCGAGGAGGCCGCCCAGGACCAGCTCCAGCAGGCCGTCGAACTGCAGCGTCTCGGTCATCCGCCAGACGATGTAACGCAGCGAGACCGCGAGCGAGAACACGACCAGGAACACCGAGATGGCGCGCGAGCGGAAGCGGTTGGCCACCAGGAACACGAGGAAGCTGGCGGCCGCCAGCAGCGCCTGCTCCCGCGGCTCCAGCGGGACGGTCGCGACGGCGAGCAGCAGCGTGGCGCCCACCAGGCCGAGCACGGCTATGAGCAGACGGCCGCCGAAGCCCTCGCCCGGCCTCATGCGCGCCGCCCCACGCCCATCGGCGTACCCTGGTAATCAGCTTCGGCCGTCCCTATCCCCATGGCGGCGTGCACTCCGATTCCTACAGGCGGCGGAACATGGGCGGCAGGGCGAGCGGCCTTGCCTCCCGCAACGGCGGCGCATCGGCCAGAGCGCGGAACATCTCCGTCAGCGACAGCGTGCCGCGGCGGGGCGCTTCCCCGGTCGCGGGGACCGCCCGGATGCCAGGAGGCGCCGCCATCCGGGCAGGCTGCGGACCGCGCGCGAAGCTGCGGTGCGGGGCGCCTCCGAGAGGCGCCGGATGCAGGGGGATCGCGCGCAGGTTGGGCGCGGGCTGTAGAGGAGTCGGCGCCCCTCCGAGTGACGCCTCCGGCCGGCAGGCGAAGCTCCGGGCCGGCCATTGCAGGGTCAACCGAGTCGGCAGCGGCGCAGGAGCGGGCTGCACGGGCGCCACGGCGGGGACAGGAGGGCGCCGGAAATTGCGGTATCCGATCGGGGGCGCGCCGAACACAGCCAGCGCCTGCTTCAGGTCGCTGTCGTCATCTCCGGCCATATGCCCCCCGATCGCTACGCCATCAGGCGGCTCTCCCCCGTCGCGACCCGCGACAACATGGACAGCGCCGCCGAATAGTAGTCGGGGACATCATTAACAGAGTTTAGCTGAATAGGAAGACGCAATCCTCTCGCTATGGTTGCAAATCGTGCGACGGCCAGGATGCTCGGCGGCGCCGGGTAGTCCGCGATGGCGCCGGTCTGCAGGTCGGTCCAAGCCGGGGGGAACGGGTGCGGCGCCCGCCAGTACTGGATGAAGGCGGCATCGAAGCCGGGCAGTTTCAGCCCAGCCCACGCCAGGTGCAGCGGCACCCGGATCGCGTCGTCGCTGAAGCGCGCGGGCCCGCCCGGCGCCGGGCTGAGCCCGCCCGCAGCCCGTTCCAGCCGCAGCCAGTCCGGCGGCAGGCCATAGACGCCGAAGCGCCCGTCCGCGATCAGCTCCAGGCCATCGTCGCGCAATTCCACCCAGAGCGGCGACGGAGCGCAGGCGGCGACGTCCGCCAGGACGGGGAACGCGTAGTAGGACGAGTTGAGCACGACATGATCGTGCTTCTCGAAGCCGTTCACGCCGGGCAGCAGCACCAGCCGGCCGCCGACCCGGCGCACCAGCAGCC
>JBBSIT010000079.1:0-10375 GCA_038231995.1 Acetobacterales bacterium
CCAGCATCTGCGCGCGCACGGCCTCGGCGGCTTCCTCGCCGACGACATGGGGCTCGGCAAGACCGCCCAGACCATCGCCCACATCGTCATCGAGCACGCGGAAGGCCGGCTCGACCGCCCCGCCCTGGTCGTGGTGCCCACCAGCCTGGTCTCCAACTGGACCGCGGAGCTGGCCAAGTTCGCCCCGCATCTCCGCGCCGCGGTCCTGCACGGCCTGGATCGCCACGCACGCCGCACCGAGCTGGCCGGCATCCACGTCGTGATCACCACCTATACCGTGCTCGCCCGCGATGTCGAAGCCATGAAGCTGCTCCCCTGGCACCTGGTGGTGCTGGACGAGGCGCAGGTCATCAAGAGCCCCGATGCCAAGGCCACCAAGGCCGTGTGCCAGCTCGACACGCGCCACCGCCTGTGCCTGTCCGGCACCCCGATCGAGAACAACCTGCAGGAGCTGTGGTCCGAGTTCGCCTTCCTGATGCCGGGCCTGCTCGGTGACCGGAAGGGCTTCGCCAAGCGCTTCCGCACGCCGATCGAGAAGAACAACGACGTGGTGCGCCGCGTGCAGCTCGTCCGCCGCATCAAGCCGTTCCTGCTCCGCCGCACGAAGTTCGAGGTCGCCAGCGACTTGCCGGCGAAGCACACCATCCTGCGCCGCATCGCCCTCGGCCCCGAGCAGCGGGAGCTGTACGAGACCATCCGCGGCACGCTGTATGACAAGGTCCGCGAGCAGATGGCCGGGCTCAGCGCCGCCCAGGGCCGCATCGTCATGCTCGACGCGCTGCTGAAGCTGCGCCAGGTCTGCTGCGACCCGCGCCTGGTCAAGTTGCCCTCCGCACGCCTGGTGGAGACCTCCAGCAAGCTCGACGACCTGCTGGACATGATCACCGAGATGATCCCCGAGGGGCGCCGCATCCTGCTGTTCTCCCAGTTCACCTCCATGCTCGACCTGATCAAGCCACGGCTGGAGGACGCCGGCATCCGCTTCGTCGAGCTGCGCGGCGACACGCGCGACCGCGCCGAACCGGTTCGCGTGTTCGAGAGCGGCGAGGTGCCGCTGTTCCTGATCAGCCTGAAGGCTGGGGGACGGGGGCTGAACCTCACCTCGGCCGACACCGTGATCCACTATGATCCCTGGTGGAACCCGGCCGCCGAGGACCAGGCCTCCGACCGGGCGCACCGGATCGGGCAGACCAAGTCGGTCTTCATCTACAAGCTGATCGCCGCCGACACGGTCGAGGACCGGATCCTGGAGCTGCAGCAGCACAAGGCCAACCTCGCCAACATCGCGCTTAGCGAGGAGGGCGATCTCGCCGGGCTGGAGGTGGACGACGTGGAGTTCCTGTTCGGTGACGGCAGGGAACGACTGGCGGCCTGAACTTCGTTCCCGGAGCTGCGAGACCGGCGCCGGTCGACACCCGAATCTCTTGATCGGGCGGCATCGCAGGGTCACTGGATGCGACGCGTATGGAGCAGGGGAGGGGCCCCGGCGCTATCGCCGGCCTGATTCACCGCCTGGAATATAGGGTGCGCAGGTCCTATGGCTTCCTGCTTGCCACGGGCGACGTAGTGCGCGTGATGCGGGTGGCCGCGGTCCATGTCTCGTCCGCAGGAACGGTCCTGATCGACCTCCTGCTTGACCATGCGGGTGTGCCGGGCGGGGTGGACACGGCGTGGCAACGTACTTACGGGAAAGTGGATGCTTCTCCCCTGTAGGAGCCCTGCGCGAATACCCTGACGCTGCAACTATCTACAGCCTCCCAGCCTTGTGCCAGAGTGGCGGCGCAACTCAGAGCAAGAAGCACCCATGGCGAAGAACACAACGGATAAGACGCGTTCGGCACCCAAGGCCAAGGTGGCGGCACAAGACCCAGCCCCCAAAGTCGCGGCTCCGAAGGCTGCGGGGAAGAAGATATCGCCTCCCAAGGCCGGCGCGGTGCCGAACGGCTTGCAGAAGCCCCTGCAGCCGTCGCGGGAGCTGGCGGCTGTCGTCGGAGCCGAGCCGCTCCCACGCGGCGCGGTGGTAAGCAAGGTCTGGGAGTACATCAAGAAGAATGACCTGCAGAACCCGCAGGACAAGCGCGAGATCATGGCCGATGACACGCTGCGGAAGGTGTTCGGCAAAGACAAGGTGACCATGTTCGAGATGAACAAATACCTGGCGCAGCATCTGACGTAGCGAACCCGCGCTTTATCGGCGACGGGTAGCGGCTCACCCTTTCAGGGCGCCGCGCTGAGGCCCAGAGCAGAACCGGTGCTCATGCATAGAGGGGGAGCTTGAGAAGCAGACGGCGGCACCGTTGCTCCTGAAGGGCATAGACCCACCTAGTCGAGCCAGGGGAGGGATGGGATGACCGACTACTACGTCGCCGCACTTGGGCTCACCCGCGCCGAGGATCTCTACATCAGCTTTCGCCGGCTCGTGCGCAGCGACGGCGTCTGCTGGCCGCTGCCTTGGGCCGGAACCTGGTTCGAAGCGGCCGTGGTGCAGGCCGCCGCCGAGTTGAACGACGGTGTCGAGTCCGTCGCGGTGCCCAAAGACGTCGTGCACGGCATTGCGACGGCGCCGACCGCGGGTAGGATCGACGGCGACGTCGGCCCGGTCGTGCGCAACTCGGCCTCGAACCGCAGGGCGCTCGTCGTCGCGGCACGGCGGGACATCGCCCGCATGGAGGCCGTCGGGATCCCGCCCGCGGGCGACGCGGCGCGAGGTGACGACGATATCTACAAGGCGCTCGGGACGCTCCTGCCCCTAACACATCCACCATCTGAATTATGCACCAACGCCTATGCCACCTGCTGCACGAAGTGCGCCGGTCCCACTTCCACCAGCGGCGGCGTGGCTGGCGCATTGCCGACTCGGCGGATCGGGCTTGGGACCTCAGTCGCGTCCAGCATGGCCGGCTCGCGGCGTTGCGCCGGGTCGCGCGTCGGGACCGCCGCGAGCAACCGGCGCGTGTAGGGGTGGCGCGGATCGCGCAGCACGGCGCTGGTGGGGCCGATCTCGACGATTTGGCCGAGATACATCACCGCCACCCGATGGCTCATCCGTTCCACCACGCGCATATCGTGCGAGATGAACAAGTATGCGATGCCGAGCTCGCCCTGCAACTCGCGCATCAGCTCGATCACCTGCGCCTGCACGGATGCGTCCAGGGACGACACTGGCTCGTCCGCCACGATCACCTTCGGTCCGAGACAGAGTGCGCGGGCGATGCACAGGCGCTGCCGCTGACCGCCGGAGAACTGGTGCGGGAAGCGATCCAGGTGTTCGGCGCCAAGCCCGACACGGCGCAGCAGCGCTGCCGCGCGGTCCCAGCGCTCTGCGGCGGGAATGCCGGGCTCGTGGATCACAAGCGGCTCGGTGACCGAGTCGAACGTGGACAGGCGCGGATTGAGCGATGCGTAAGGGTCCTGGAACACCATCTGGATGTCGCGGCGGACTGGGCGCATCTCGGACGGCGACAGGTCCGAGACGTCACGGCCGACGATGCTGATGCGACCGGATGTCGGCTCCACCAGCTTCAGCAACGCACGGCCAACCGTCGACTTGCCGCAGCCGGACTCGCCCACCAGCCCCAGGGTCTCCGCAGCACCCAGAGTGAAGCTAACATCCTCGACGGCGTGCACGATTTCGGTCACGCGCTGCAGGACGCCGTGCCGGATCGGGAAGCGCTTGACCAGCCGCTCCACCCGCAGCACGGGCGCCCCCGCGACTGGGTTCGCGGGCCCGTGCCCTTCGCCGAGCTTCGGCACCGCAGCGACCAGCGTGCGCGTGTAAGGGTGGCGCGGCGCGGCGAACAACGTGGACGCACCGGCCTGTTCCACGATCTCGCCATGGCGCATCACCACGACCTGCTCGGCCATGTCGGCGACGATGCCCAGGTCGTGGGTGATGAACAGCACGGCCATGCCAGTCTCGCGCTTCAGCTCGAGGATCAGCGAGAGGACCTGGGCCTGGATGGTGACGTCCAGCGCTGTGGTCGGCTCGTCCGCCAGCAGCAGCTGCGGCCTGCACTGCAGCGCCATCGCGATCATGACCCGCTGGCGCATGCCGCCCGAGAGCTCGTGCGGATACTGCGTCATGCGGCGCCCGGCGTCCGGGATTCGGACACGGTCCAACATGCGCCGCGATGCGGCCACCGAAGCTGCTTGCGTGGCGCCCTCATGCAGCACCAGGACTTCGGCCAGTTGCGACCCGATCGTCCGGATAGGATTGAGCGACGTCATCGGCTCCTGGAAGATCATCGCGATCTCACCACCGCGGATGCGGCGCATCTCGGCCTCGGGACAGGTGACCAGGTCGGTGACGGCGCCGGTCCGCCGGGCGAAGCCGATGCGGCCGTCGGTGATGGTGCCGCCCTCCTGCCCGATCAGGCGCATGATCGACAGCGCGGTCACGGACTTGCCGGACCCGGACTCCCCGACGATCGCCACCGTCTGCCCTTGGCCAACCTGAAACGACAAGCCGCGCACCGCCTGGTTCACGTGCCGGCGGGTGCGGAACTCGACCGACAGGGCCTCGACCGTGAGCAGGGAGTCGCCCATCGGACGGCTCAGTCCACCGCTCGCGAAGCCTGCCTGGCATCGTGGTTGGTTTCGGGATTCTCGTTGAATGGGGGCAGCGGGGTGATCCACCGCCGCGCGGTGACCGCCGTCCGCAGCCGGACCTCGAACGGGTCGCGACCGTACACCGTCCAGGCGACCGTCTCGTCCAGCTCCAGCATGGCCCAGGCACCGGCCGGTTCGGGGAAGGTGGTGAATGTCTCGGTCAGCGATTGCAGCGTGAGGTGCGGGATGCCATCCACCGTCGTGAGCGTGTTCCAGTGCACATGGCCGGACACCCAGACCACCGGCACCGTGGCTGCCCGCAGCATCGCCCGGGCCCGCGCCGCGCCCGGGTAAGTGGACGATCCCGGGTTGCGGTCGAAATAGTAGTTGCCGTGCTGGGAATGGCCGGAGATCGGCACGTGGCTCATGATCGCGAGCGGACGGTCGGCCATGCGCACCACCCCGGCCAGCCAGAGCAGGTCGTGCTCGGTCAGCAGGAACCCGCCGGGCCGCCGGATGCGGCTGTCCGCCCGCCACAGCACGATGCGCCACCCACCCATGTCCACGGTCTCATGGCCCAGCGCCTGCCCCAGCACGTCCTCGTTCTCTGCAACGGACAGGTATTCGCGGTCGTGATTGCCGCAGATGTGGTACAGCGGCCGGGGCACTGCCGCCAACGCCCCCGTGATCTCCTGCTCCAGCACCAGGTCCGCCTCGCGGGAGACGTCGGAGATCCGGTCTCCCAGGTCGATCGAGAGGTCCGGCTTCTGTTCCGCGACGAAGGCGGCGAAGTCGGCAACCAGGCCCAGCGCGGCAGTGCCTTTCTTCGTGAAGTGATCGGCGCCGTGGTGGATGTCGGCCACGATGGCGATGCGGACCGGCGCGGTCATGTAGGATCCTGCTGCATGGTCGCCACGTGACGTCTCATGGCCGCATGGAGGCGCGACCCGCCCGGAAATCCAGCACATAGGGAATGTGCCCCGGCAGAGGCTTCCAGTTCACCCGCACCGACATGCCGTAGGACTCGAAGGGCTGGTACAGCGGCAGGACCGGCGGGTCGTCGCGGATCATGCCCATCAGCTCCGCATAGGCCTGCTTGCGCGTGGCAAGGTCGGTAGAGAAGCGGAACTTCTCCCAGGCCGCGACGTAGGCCGGGCCTGGTTTGAACCGCCCCTCGGTGGCCGAATTGCCGGTTGGCGCCCACATCACGCCGAACGAACCCGCAGGGTCCGGATAGTAGAGCGGGTTCGACCAGTTGCGCGACATCATGGCCGGTTCCATGCCCGTCCACTGCTCGGTCACGTTCAGCTCGGCCTTGACTCCGACCGCGGACCACATCTCCTGGATCGCCTGCGCCGCGACCAGCCCGTTGGTGTAGTACGCCGCTTGGGTGTCGAACCTGACGACGAACCCGTCATAGCCGGCCTCCTTGAGCAGGCGCTTGGCCTCGATGGGGTTGTACTCGAAGGTCGTCAGCTCCGGCATGTACAGCGGACCGAATTGCGGGAAGGTGTGGGTGGTCGGCACGACGGCCTGGCCGCCCCATAGCGCCTCGTTCAAGGCTTTGCGGTCGATCGCCAGCGACAAGGCGCGCCGGATACGCGGATCTGCCAGACGCGGATGCTGGGTATTGAAGATCACCACGTGAAACAGCGGCGTGACGATGCTTTCCAGCTTCAGGCGCGGGTCGCCCTGGATGAGGGAAAGCTGGTCGGGCGGGATGTTAGTGATCAGGTCCACCTCGCCGTTCTTCAGCGCGGTGATACGTGCCGACAGCTCGGGGATGCGCCGGACGGTGATGCGGCTGAACGGCGCCTTTTCGCCCCAGAACCGGTCGAACCGCTCATAGACGATCCGCTGGTTCGGCACGAACTCGGCAATACGGTAGGGGCCGGTGCCCACCGGCTTCAGGGCGAAGGCTTCGAAATCGGCATTCTCTATCGCGTTCGGGTCGCCGGTTAGACCCATGATGTACTTCTTGGGCACCACCATGAGTTGCTGCGTGTCCAGCAGCGTCTCGAACAGCGGCTCCGGCTTGAACGCGGTGACGCGGATGGTCTCGGGGTCCAGCACCTCCACCGAGGCCAGGTTCGGCACCGTGTCGCGCTGCCGCACCGTATAGGGCGGGAAGGTGGCCTTGATGATGCGGTCCAATGAGAAGGCCACGTCCTCGACCGTCATCGGGTCGCCGTTGTGGAATACCACGCCCTGCCTGATCTTCAGCTCGATCGCCGTCGGCGAGATCTGCTTCCAGGACGTGGCGAGCCCGGGCTGCCAGGCGTTCTCCGCCTTCGTGTTGTCCTTGCCGATCAGCGGGTCGAAGGCGTTGAAGTAGTACTGCGACCCTACGTTGGAGAAGTCCCGCCCAGGGTCGAGCCACGGCGCCATGTTCTGCACCGCGACCCGCAGCTCGGGCACCGGTGCTTGTGCCTGGGCTGCCGACGGGATCGCCGCGGAGCTTAGGATGAAGGCGGAAACCAAGCCGAACACCGATCTGCGTTGCATCTGTCCGTCTCCTCTCCGGCTTGGCCGGGTTCTGGGTCAGCGGTCGCGTAGTCTCACGTCGAGCTGATCGCGCGCGAAGTCGCCCAGCAGCATCACGGCCAGGGCGACCAGCACGATGAAGGCGGCTGGCACGGCGACGATCCAGGGGGCCGAGGCCATGTAGTCGCGGCCCTGCCCGACCATCGATCCCAGCGTCGCCGTCGGTGGTTGCACGCCAAGGCCCAGGAACGAGAGCGACGATTCCAGCAGGATCAGGTTGGAGAAGTTAAGCGTCGCCATCACCAGGATGGGGGAGACGATGTTCGGCACCGTGTGCGTGAACGCCAGCCGCCAGTTGGACGCTCCGGCGGACCGCGCCGCCTCCATGTAGGGCAACGCGCGCAGCGCCAGGACCTGCGCCCGCACCAGCCGCGCGAAATGCGCCCAGTAGGCGAGCCCCAGAACACAGATCAGCACGCCGGTATCGGTGCCGGCGACCGCGATCACGAACAGCGCCACCAGGGTGAAGGGCAGCGAGAGACTGACGTCCACGAGCCCCATCAGCAGGCCATCCACGACACCGCGCATCAGCCCGGCCGCAAGCCCCAGCACGACGCCGACCAGCACGCCCATCAACGTCCCGAAGAAGGCCAGAGCCAGGGTCAGACGCAGCCCGAACATGCAGCGCGCCAGCAGGTCGCGGCCGAGCTGGTCGGTCCCGAGCCAATAACGGGGGTCGGCCCGCTCGAAGCCGACCGGCGGACGCAGCCGAGCCAGCAGTGCTTGCTGGTTCGGGTTGAACGGCGCGAGCATCGGCGCCAGCAGCGCCATGCCGACCAAGAGCAGCGCCACCGCCGCCGCGGCCAGAACCAGCGGATTGGCGCTGCGCAGGGTGTCGTGCGACGCCGCGAGCCGCCGCCGCCAGGGCGGCACGCGTCGTATTTGGGCGCCGGCCAAATCCCCGCCACTCCCGGCCACGGTCCCGTCCACCATCAGGCGCCCCCGGTGCGAACGCGGGGATCGATTGCCGCGTAGCCGAGATCGACGAGGATGTTGACCAGGATCACCACGATGGCCACGGACAGCACACCGAACTGCAGCACCGGGTAGTCCCGCACCAGAGTGGCGCTGACCAGCAGATCGCCCATGCCGTTCCAGGCGAACACCGTCTCGACCACCACCGCGCCCGACACCAGGGTAGTGATCTGCAGGCCGAGCACCGTGATCACGGGAATCAGTGCGTTGCCCAGGCCGTGGCGGAACACCACCTGGCGCTCGGACATACCCTTGGCCCGTGCGGTGCGGATGTAATCCTGCGACAGCACGTCGAGCATGGCATTGCGAGTGTAGCGGATCAGCGCCGCGACGAAATAGGCCGACAGAGCAATGGTCGGCATGATGTAGTGCAGCGGAGTCATCGACCCTGAGCTGGGCAGCCAGTGCAGGGCGAACGAGAACACCAGGATCAGCAGGATCGCCAGCACGAAGTTGGGGATGGCGTATCCGAGGAAGGCGACCAGCAGCACGGCCGTGCCAGCAGCCGACTTGCGCCAGATCGCCGAGACCACGCCGACCGGCACACCGATCGAGATCGTGACCACGAGCGTGGTCAGCAGCAGCGACACGCTCTGCCAGACCCGCTCCCCCAGGATCTGCGCCACCGGCCGCCGCTCGCTCAGCCCGATGCCAAACTCCCCGTGCAGCAGGCCGAGCCAGAAGCGCCAGTACTGCTGCAAGATCGGCTGGTCCAACCCCCAATAGGCGATCATGACCTGGCGCGATACGGCGTCCATGCCTTCGGGCATGAGGAAGTCAACGGGATTGCCGCTGATCCGGGTCGCGAAGAACACGACCGTGACGATCACCCACAGCGTGAGCGCCATACGGATCAGGCGCGCGGCCAGGAACTCCAGCAAGAACCCTCCCCTGCTTCCGGTCCGTAGGACACGCGGCCCGGTTAGCAGATTGAACCATATTCAGCGATGAGGCACTTTGACAAGAAACAAAGCTCAGGCGATGACAACCTGGCTACAGTTCGGTGAAACCTGCAGCATGACGGCACTTCTCCAAGGACGGGGTTTCCTGGTCGACCTCGACGGCACGCTGGTCAGCGGGACCACGGTTCTGCCGGATGCGCGCAGGCTGCTGGACGCCATCGTCGGCCGCTTCGCGATCCTGTCGAACAATGCCGAACATACGCCCTTGCAGCTCGCCCGCATGCTGCGCCGCCTCGGCCTGCGCGTGCCCGAGGATCGGATCGTGCTCGCCGGCACGGCCGCGCTGGACGTCGTCGCGATCGAATGGCCCGGCGCGCGCATCCTGCTGCTGGGCAGCGCCGCCCTGCAGAACTACGCTCGCCGCTTGGGGCTGCGGCCAGGTGAGGCGCCGGCCGAGGTGGTCGTCGTCGCCCGCGACCGCCACTTCTCCTACGCGCGCCTGGCCGCCGCAGCGAACGCCGCCCGCGCCGGCGCAGCACTGGTGGTGTGCAACCCGGACCGGACCCATCCGGGTCTGAACGGCGCGGTGGTGCCGGAGACTGGCGCACTCTTCAGCAGCGTGCTGGCCTGCGCCGGCCCGGTCGGCTACCGGGTCATCGGCAAGCCGGAAGCCGCGCTGTTCCGGGCAGGAATGGCGCTGCTCGGCACATCGGCGGCGGAGACCGTGATGATCGGCGACAATCCGGAAACGGACGGTGTGGGGGCGGAGCGGCTGGGAATGGGGTTCGTGCACGTGCGCGGCGGCCGCCTGCCCGCGATGGCAGCCGTGCCGACGTGACAGGCCGCATGAAACCTGAGGCGCGCCCGGAGCCGCTGTCTGGTGCGCTCGAACGGCTCAGGGCGTTGCGCCCGTCACTGCCGCCAGCAGCCGCCCGCATTGCCAATTTCATCATCGGCAATGCCGCCGACGTCATCCACATGTCGGTCACCGAGGTGGCGGAGAGCGCCGGCGCCAGCGAGGGCAGCGTCGTGGCACTGTGCCAGCAATTAGGGGGTCGCGGCTTCCAGCAGCTGAAGATCGCGCTGGCACGCGACCTGGTGCAGCCAGTCCAGTTCATCCACGAGGACCTGCACCGCCGCGACAACATCGACACGGTGATCGAGAAAATCTTCCGCAGCAACTTGCAAGCCCTGCAGGACACCTTGAACGCCCTGGATCGCGGGGCGGTCACCCGGGCGGTAAAGGCGCTCCGGACAGCCAAGAGGGGCGTGGTTCAGAATTCGCCCTTTTTGGGTTACACAAGGCGCGCGGAGGCCGCCGGCCTGTGGGGGTCGGAGTTCGGTTGGAAGGGTATTCTGTGCGGGAGGCGGCCAGCCTCCCCGGGTCAAGCTCGCTGGGGCTGAGG
>JBBSIT010000080.1:0-10274 GCA_038231995.1 Acetobacterales bacterium
CCGCGCTGTGGACCAGCCTGATCGTGTTCGCGCTCTCCCTCGTGCTCTGGGTGCGGTTCGACACCACGAACCCCGGTTTCCAGTTCACCGAGAGCGTGTCCTGGCTGCCCGAGTTCGGCGTCGCCTACCGCATGGGGGTGGACGGCATCTCCGTGCTGTTCGTGCTGCTCAGCACCGCCCTGGTCCCGATCTGCATCCTGGCGAGCTGGGAGGCCATCACCAGCCGGGTGCGCGAGTACATGCTCGCCTTCCTCGTGCTCGAGACGATGATGGTCGGGATGTTCGCGGCCGCCGACTTCATCGTGTTCTACATGTTCTTCGAGGGCGTGCTGATCCCGATGTTCCTCATCATCGGCGTCTGGGGCGGGGCGCGCCGGGTCTATGCCAGCTTCAAGTTCTTCCTCTACACGCTGGCCGGCTCCATCCTGATGCTGCTGGCCCTGCTCGCCATCTGGTATGCCGCCGGCACCACCGACCTCGCCGTGCTCATGCGCACCGAGTTCCCGCGGGGCATGCAGACCTGGCTGTTCCTCGCCTTCTTCGCCTCCTTCGCGGTCAAGGTCCCGATGTGGCCGGTGCACACCTGGCTGCCGGACGCGCACGTGGAGGCGCCGACCGCCGGCTCCGTCATCCTGGCCGGCGTGCTGCTGAAGATGGGCGCCTACGGCTTCCTGCGCTTCAGCGTGCCGATGCTGCCGCAGGCCAGCGCCTATTTCGCGCCGTTCATGTTCACCCTCGGCGTCGTCGCGGTGATCTACACCTCGCTCGTCGCTCTCGCCCAGACCGACATGAAGAAGCTGATCGCCTACTCCTCGGTGGCCCACATGGGCGTCGTCGTGATCGGCATCTTCACGGTCAACGCCCAAGGCCTGCAGGGCGCGCTGTTCCAGATGCTGTCGCACGGCATCGTCTCGGCAGCCCTCTTCCTCTGCGTCGGCGTGATCTACGACCGCATCCACACCCGCGACATCGCCCGCTACGGCGGCCTCGCCAACCGCATGCCGGCCTACGCCCTCGTGTTCATGGTGTTCACCATGGCCAGCGTCGGCCTGCCCGGCACCTCCGGCTTCGTCGGCGAGTTCCTCGTCATCGTCGGCTCGCTGAAAATCAGCTTCTGGCTCGCCCTGCTCGGCGCGCTCGGCATGATCCTGGGCGCCGTCTACATGCTCTACCTCTATCGCCGGGTGATCTTCGGCGTCATCACCCGCGACGACCTGCGCGGCATCCTCGACCTCTCGCCGCGCGAGATCGCGATCTTCGCGCCGCTGATCGGTCTCACTTTGTGGATGGGCGTCTATCCCACCAGCTTCACCCAGTTCTTCGACGCGACGGTCGCCGCCATGGTCGAACAGAACGCCGTCTCGCTCAGTGCGACCCGGCTCGCCGCGGTGCTGCCCCGATGAACTGGACCCTGGCCCTCCCCGAGATCGTCCTGGCCTGCAGCGCCATGGCGATCCTCCTGCTCGGCGTCATGCAGCGGCGCGACCCCACCTTCCTCTGCACCATGCTCGCCCTCGGCGCCCTCGTGCTCACCGGCATGCTGGTCATGGGCGCCGACTACGGCTCGGCCTATCGCGGTCTGTTCGTGGTGGACGGGTTCGCCGTCTATATGAAATTGCTGATCCTCACCGGCGCCGGGCTGACCGCCGTGCTGGCGCTCGGCTACAACGACCGCGCCGGCATCACCCGGTTCGAGTTCCCCATCCTGGTCCTGCTGAGCACCGTCGGCATGATGGTGATGTCCAGCACGTCCAACCTCATGACGCTGTATCTCGGGCTGGAGCTGCAATCGCTCGCGCTCTACGTGCTCTGCGCCTTCGCGCGCGATGATATCCGCTCGGCCGAGAGCGGCCTCAAGTTCTTCGTGCTCGGCGCGCTCGCCTCCGGGCTGCTGCTCTACGGCATCTCGCTCGCCTACGGCTTCGCCGGCACCATGCAGTACTCCGAGCTGCGCGCCGTGCTCTCCACCTCCGCTAGCGGCTCCCCCGGGCTGATCGTCGGCGTGGTGTTCATCGTCGCCGGCCTCGCCTTCAAGCTGTCCGCCGTGCCGTTCCACATGTGGACGCCGGACGTGTACGAGGGCGCGCCCACCCCCGTCACGGCCTTCATGAGCACGGCGCCCAAGGTGGCCGCCATCGCGCTGCTGCTCCGCGTGCTGGAGGTCCCGTTCGGCCATCTCGGCCCGCAATGGACGCAGCTCATAGTCCTCGTCTCGATCGCGTCCATGCTGCTCGGCGCGCTCGCCGCCATCGGCCAGTCCAACATCAAGCGGCTGATGGCCTATTCCAGCATCGGCCACATGGGCTACGCGCTGATCGGCCTCGCCGTCGGCACCTCCTCGGGCGTGCGCGGCGTGCTGGTCTATATGGTCACCTACGTCTTCATGTCCGCCGGCGTGTTCGCCTGCATCGTCGCCATGCGCCGGCGCGGCCGCCCGCTGGAGCGCATCAGCGACCTCGCCGGCCTGGCCCGCACCGACCCCATGCTCGCCGCCGCCATGGCGATCTTTATGTTCAGCATGGCCGGCATCCCGCCCTTCTCCGGCTTCTTCGGCAAGCTCTACGTGTTCCTCCCCGCGGTGCAGGCCGGCTACTGGACGCTCGCGGTCATCGGCGTGCTCACCAGCGTGGTCGGCGCCTACTACTATCTCCGCATCATCAAGGTGATGTATTTCGACGCTGCCGAGCCTGCGTTCGACGCCCGCCCGGCCTCGCTCTCCTTCGTCGCCGCCGTCGGCGCCGTCGTCACCACGCTGTTCTTCGTGTTCCCCGCCCCCCTGGTCGCCGCCGCCGAATCCGCGGCAAGAGTGCTGTTCGGCTAATGTCTTCCTGGCGCCTCCGCACCTACGAGGCGCTGGGCTCCACATCCGATCTCTGCGCGAGCCTCGCCGCCGCCGGCGAGCCGGACGGCCTCGCCGTGCTGGCCCTGCGCCAGACCCAGGGCCGCGGCAGCCGCGGGCGGGACTGGGCCTCGCCCGCCGGCAACCTCGCCCTCTCCGTCCTGCTCCGCCCCTCTGGCCCGGCGGCCGAGGCCGGCCAGTGGGCGCTGCTCGCCGCCGTCGCCCTCATCAAGGCCCTGGCGCATCACGCCCCCGCCGCCCCGCTCAGCCTGAAATGGCCGAACGACGTGCTGCTGCACGGCGAGAAACTCGGCGGCATCCTGATCGACAGCGCAGCGACGGGGGGCGGCCGGCTCGACTGGCTGGTCATCGGCTTCGGCGCTAATCTTGGCCCGGCGCCTGACCTGCCTGACCGCCAGATCGCCGGCCTCAACACAACCGCGACACCCGCCGAGGTCGCCGACACCGTGCTCGGCCGCATCGCCCACTGGCGCCGGGTCCGCGCGCTGGAGGGCTTCGCCCCGGTCCGCCACGCCTGGCTCACCCACGCCCATCCGCCGGGCACGCATCTCCGTGTGCGCGCCGGCGGCATCGACGTGGGCGGCAGCTTCGCCGGCCTGGCCGATGACGGCGCGCTCCTGCTGCAATCCGGCGGCCGCGTGCGCGCCTTCTCCACCGGCGAGATCCTCCAGGTGGAGAGCTGACCCGGTGCTCCTCGTCGTCGATGCCGGCAACACCAACGTCGTCTTCGCAGTCCACGACGGCGCGGAGTGGCGCGGCATCTGGCGCATCGCCACCGAGCCGCAGCGCACCTCGGACGAGTACGCCGTCTGGCTGCTGGCCCTGCTGTCCTACAGCGGACTGAAGCGCAACGACATCCGCGTCGCCGTGATCGGCACCGTTGTCCCGGCAGCCCTCTATCACCTGCGCCGCCTCTGCCGCGACTGGTTCGAGACCGAGCCGCTGATCGCCCGCTCCACCCTCGATTGGGGCTTCGAGATCCGGGTGCCCGACCCGGCGGAGGTCGGCGCCGACCGCCTGCTCAACGCGCTCGCCGCCCACCAGGCCCATCGCGGTCCGCTGATCGTCATCGACTTCGGCACCGCCACCCCGTTCGACGTGGTGGCCGCCGACGGCGCGTATATCGGCGGCGTCATCGCGCCCGGCATCAACCTGTCGCTGGAGGCGCTGCACACGGCAGCCGCGCGCCTGCCGCGCATCGGCATCGGCCGGCCGCAGGCGGTGATCGGCCGCAGCACCGTCCCCGCCATGCAGAGCGGCATCTACTGGGGCTATGTCGGCCTGATCGAGGGCCTGGTGACGCGCATCCGCGCCGAGTGCGACCGGCGGATGCGGGTCGTCGCGACCGGTGGCCTCGCGCCGCTGCTGGCCGAAGGCACCACCATCATCGACCTGATCGACCCCGATCTCACATTGGACGGACTTCGCCTGTTGGCGGAGCGCAACCCCGCGCCCACATTGAGCCTCGACAGAATAAGAACGATCGAAGGCGATTAATGGACGCTTATAGCGGTGATCTGGCTTTCCTGCCCCTGGGCGGGACGGGCGAGATCGGCATGAACCTCAACCTTTACCGCTGCGGCGGCAAATGGCTCGCCGTGGACTGCGGCATCGGCTTCGGGGGCAACGAGAACCCCGAGGTCGAGATCATGATGCCCGACCCGGGCTTCATCGCGGAGCGGCGCGACAAGCTGCTCGCCCTCGTCATCACCCACGCGCACGAGGACCACATCGGCGCCGTCGCCCATCTCTGGCGCCAGCTCCGCTGCCCCGTGTACGCCACGCCCTTCGCCGCCGCCGTGCTGCGGCGCAAGCTGGGCGAGGCCGGGCTTTTGTCCGAGGTGAAGCTGCACGTCGTCGCCCCCGGCGGGCGCATCGAGCTGCCGCCCTTCCAGCTGCAGTTCATCCCCGTGGCGCACTCCATCCCGGAGGCGCAGGCCCTCGTGCTGCGCACGCCATACGGCACCGTGCTGCACACCGGCGACTGGAAGCTCGACCCGAACCCGCTGATCGGCCCGCCGACCGACGAGGCCGCCTTCCGCGCGCTCGGCGACGAGGGCGTGCTGGCCATGGTGTGCGACAGCACGAACGCCATGGTGGACGGGCACTCCGGCTCGGAGGCGGACGTGCGCCGCGCGCTGTCGGAGCTGATCCGCCCCATGCGCGGCCGGGTCGCCGTCACGTGCTTCGCCAGCAACGTCGCCCGCGTCGAGAGCGTAGCGCTGGCCGCCAAGGACGCCGGCCGGCACGTCGCCCTGGTCGGCCGCAGCTTGCGCAACCTGGAAGCCGCCGCGCGCGACTGCGGCTACTTGCGCACAATCCCCGAGTTCGTCTCCGAGGAGGAGGCCGGCAGCATCCCCGACGATAACCTGCTGCTGCTCGTCACCGGCAGCCAAGGCGAGCCCCGCAGCGCGCTCGCCCGCATCGCCGCCGACACCCACCCCAACATCGCGCTCGGCGAGGGCGATACCGTCATTTTCAGCAGCCGCGTGATCCCCGGCAACGACCGGCCGATCGGCACGGTGCAGGACAACCTGGTCCGCCGCGGCGTCCGCGTGCTGACCGACGCCGATGCGCCGGTCCATGTCAGCGGCCATCCCGCGCGCGACGAGCTGAAGCGGCTGTACGAGCTGGTCCGCCCCCGCTTCTCCGTCCCTGTGCACGGCGAGTGGCGGCACCTCTCGGCCCACGCCGCCCTTGCGCAGGAGATGCAGGTCACGCCGATCATGCTGGAGGACGGCGACGTGCTCAGCCTGTCGCCGGGCCGGCCGGAGGTGGTGGATTCTGCCCCCGTCGGCAGCCTGGTGCTCGATGGCAACCGCCTCGTGCCGCTCAACGGCGGCGTGCTGGCCGCTCGGCGCCGCATGCTGTTCAACGGCGTCGTGCTCGGCAGCCTCGCGGTCGATGCGGCGGGCAAGGTGATGGGCGCGCCGCGGGTGAGCGCGCCGGGCCTGTTCGAGCCGGACGACCCGGAGAACGCCCGCGTCACCGCCGAGTTCGCCGCCGCCGTCGCCAGTCTGCCGGCGCCGCTGCGCCGCGGCGAGGACGCTCCCCTCGCCGACGCCGCCCGCGCCGCCCTGCGCCGCGCGCTCGGCCGCCGCCTGCAGAAGCGCCCGGCGGTGGACGTGCACCTGTTGCGGGTCTGACGGTCATGCACTGGTTCACCGGCGTGGTGCTGTTCACCATGATCTGGTGGACCGTGCTGTTCGCCGTCCTGCCCATCGGCACCAACCCGGTGGCCGACGCCGACCCGGCGACCGGCGGCTGGCGCGGCGCCCCCGACCGCCCACGCATCGGCCGCAAGCTGCTCATCACCACGCTGGTGTCCGCCGTTCTGTTCCTGGCAGCGCTCGCCGTGATCCAGAGTGACGTACTGAGTTTCCGCACGGGATTGCTGGCGCCTGCGGCGGAATGATGCTCAGAAAGGCAAATGGCGGCATCGTGCCTTTAGTTTAGGCACATCGCGCTCAGAACCGCGATTTTCTGCCCAAGAGAGAGCAGTCTCTTCTGGATGCCGTCAGGATAAAACACGCATCATCACGACAGGCGCAGGGATGGTCCCCGTGCCTGTCGTGTGACTGGCGTTCTCTCCCTAAACTTGGCCCGCTGCGCTGCCAGCGCGCGGGCCTTTCTTTGTGCTATCCGAAAGTTGCATGGCTGTCACGCACTATCACGCATTTGATCTGTGTCTCAGGGCATTTTATTGTATTGGTTTATTGTGCGCCGCAGCATTGTCGCGAAATGATTGCTCTCCCCGAAGCTGCTCTAGCCGCGTCAGCGCGTCGCCTGTAGGGTCCGCCACCCCGACGACCGCAAGGACCAAGATGCGCCTGTCCCGCTCGCTGCTGCCCACGCTCAAGGAGACGCCTGCCGAGGCGCAGATCGTCTCACACCGTCTCATGCTCCGCGCCGGCCTGGTGCGCCAGACCGCCGCCGGCATCTACGCCTGGCTGCCCGCCGGCTGGAGGGTCCTGCGCAACATCAGCGAGATCGTGCGCCAGGAGCAGGACGCTGCAGGCGCGCAGGAGCTGCTGATGCCCACCCTGCAGTCCGCCGACCTTTGGCGCACCAGCGGCCGCTACGACGCCTACGGCCCCGAGATGCTGCGCCTCAAGGACCGCCACGAGCGCGACCTGCTCTACGGCCCCACCAACGAGGAGATGATCACCGACCTGCTGCGCCAATCCGTCAGCAGCTACCGCCAGCTGCCGCAGATCCTCTACCACATCCAGTGGAAGTTCCGCGACGAGATCCGGCCCCGCTTCGGCGTCATGCGTGGCCGCGAGTTCCTCATGAAGGATGGCTACAGCTTCGACCTCGACTACGCCGGCGCCGTGCTCAGCTACCGCCGCATGATGCTGTCCTACATGCGCACCTTCCAGCGCCTCGGCGTCAAGGCGATCCCCATGGTCGCCGACACCGGCCCGATCGGCGGCGACCTCAGCCACGAGTTCATCATCCTCGCGCCCACCGGCGAGAGCCAGGTGTTCTACGACGCCGACTTCGAGGGCATCGACTACAGCAGCGACGAGTTCGACATGGCCGACGAGGCGAACCTCGTCCGCTTCTACGAGCGCATGACCACGCAGTACGCCGCTACCGACGATAAGCACGACGAGACCGCCTGGGCCGCCGTCCCGCCCGAGCGCCGGCGCGAGGGCAGGGGCATCGAGATCGGCCATATCTTCTACTTCGGCACCAAGTACAGCGACGCGCTCGGCTTGCAGGTCTCCGGCCCCGACGGCAACCGGGTCTCGCCCGAGATGGGCAGCTACGGCATCGGCGTCTCCCGCATGGTCGGCGCGCTGATCGAGGCGCACCACGACGACGCCGGCATCATCTGGCCCGACAGCGTGGCCCCGTTCCGCGCCGCCATCCTCAACCTCAAGCAGGGCGACCCGGCGACCGACGCAGTCTGCGAGCGTCTCTACGCCGCCATCCCCGGCGACGCGCTCTACGACGACCGCCCCGAGCGCGCCGGCGCGAAGTTCGCCGACGCCGACCTGATGGGCCATCCCTGGCAGGTCATCGTCGGCCCGCGGGGTGCTGCGGCCGGCACGGTCGAGCTGAAGTGCCGGGCCACCGGGGAGCGCCAGGAACTTTCGGCCGAGAGCGCGCTCGCCCAGATCACTCAATAATGTTCGGACCCTTCGAGCGCGCCGTCGCCGGCCGCTACCTGCGCGCCCGGCGCGGCGAGCGCTTCGTCTCCGTCATCGCCGGCTTCTCCCTGGTCGGCATCGCCCTCGGCGTCGCCACGCTGATTATCGTCATGTCCGTCATGGGCGGCTTCCAGGTGGACCTGCTCAACCGCATCCTCGGCTTCAACGGCCATCTCGGCATCTACGGCGCCGGCGCGCCGCTGACGAACTACGAAGCCATCGCCGAGCGCATCCGCGCCATCCCCGGCGTCACCGGCACCCCCCCCGTCGTGGACGGCCAGGTCCTGCTCAGCGGCGACCGCGGCCAGAGCGCCGGCGGACTGGTCCGCGGCATCGCCCCGGACGACCTCCGCCGCCTCGGCGCCGTAAGCAACAATATCCGCGCCGGCTCGCTCGACGACTTCCACGGCGAGGACGCCATCGCCGTCGGCGTCGGCCTGGCGTCCAAGTTCGGCCTCACGATCGGCAGCCAGATCACGCTGGTGTCGCCGCAGGGCGCCGCCACCGCGTTCGGCACCATCCCGCGCGTCCGCGCCTACCGGGTCGCGACGATCTTCCAGGTCGGCATGAACGAGTACGACACGTCGTATGTGTTCCTGCCGATCGAGGCCGCCCAGGTGTTCTTCCAGATGCCCGGCGCCGCCACCCAGATCGAAGTCACCGTCGAGGACCCGCAGCGCGTGCGCGACTTGACCCGCGCGATCACGGCAGCCCTGCAGGGCACGCCGGTGCGCGTGGTGGACTGGCAATCCAGCAACAACAGCTTCTTCGCCGCCGTCCAGGTCGAGCGGAACGTCATGTTTTTGATCCTGACCCTGATTATCCTGGTCGCCGCGTTCAACGTCGTCTCGTCGCTCATCATGATGGTCAAGGACAAGACCCGCGACATCGCCGTGCTGCGCACCATCGGCGCCGGCCGCTTCGCCGTGATGCGCATCTTCCTGATGTGCGGGGCAAGCGTAGGCATCACGGGACCTCTTGTAGGCGTCGTGCTCGGCGTGCTGTTCTGCCTCAACATCGAGACGTTGCAGGGCTGGGTCGAGGCCGTCACCGGCGCCTCCGTGTTCAACCCCGAGATCTACTACCTCACGCACCTGCCGGCCCGGCTGAACCCGTCCGAGGTCCTGCAGGTCATGGCCATGACGCTCGGCCTGTCGCTGCTCGCCACCCTCTACCCGAGCTGGCGCGCCGCCCGCACCGACCCGGTCGAGGCGCTGCGCCATGAGTGACCCCCTCCAACTCCGCGGCGTCTCCCGCGCCTACCGCAGCGGCGACGCCGACCTGCACGTGCTGCGCGGCGCCGACCTGACCCTGCGCGCCGGCGAGATCGTCGCCCTTGTCGCCCCCTCCGGCACCGGCAAGAGCACGCTGCTCCACCTCGCCGGCCTGCTGGAGACCCCCGACAGCGGCGCCGTCCTGATCGACGGCCGCGACGCCGGCGCCCTGCCCGACGCCGAGCGCACCGCCATCCGCTGCGACCGCATCGGCTTCGTCTATCAGTCGCACCAACTGCTGGCCGAGTTCACTGCGCTGGAGAACGTCCTGCTGCCCCAGATGGTCGCCGGCCGCCCCCGGGCTCAGGGCCGCGAGCGGGCAGGGGCCTTGCTCGCCGCCTTCGGCCTCACGCCCCGCGCCGGGCACCTGCCGGGAAAGCTGTCCGGCGGCGAGAAGCAGCGCGTCGCCATCGCCCGCGCCCTGGCCAACGCGCCGGGCGTGCTGCTGGCCGACGAACCCACGGGGAACCTCGACGTGGGGACAAGCAACGTCGTGTTCGAGGAACTGCTGCGCACCACCCGCGCCGAGGGTGTCGCCGCCCTGATCGCGACGCACAACCCCGACCTTGCGGCGCGGATGGACCGTAGAGTCACGCTGCGGGAGGGGAGGATTGTGGAGGTTTAGAGCGTATCCGTCTGGTGTTTAGCTTGCTTCGAGTTCTCGTTGTAGAATGCCTTGAGGCTATGGTCGATCCACCAAGGAGTCTTACCTTCATTGTCAAGGCCGCGCAATATACTTCTTAAATACTCTATTCTTTGCCTACCAAGAGTTATAGCTGAGCCATTAAATAACAGGGCTGCAGCTGTGCCGCCGAAGAATCTATTTGCCTCCATTATTGATTGTTCTGTTGCAAAGTCAATCCATTTTTGCTGAACTTGTATCTGCTCATCTCCCCCCTGGCTAACGGCAGGTACGTTGCCGCGTTGAAACGCCCTTGACGTGACCACGGAGCCTGCGATTCAAGGTCTGGGTGAACGAAC
>JBBSIT010000081.1:0-10257 GCA_038231995.1 Acetobacterales bacterium
CAGGGCGGCGGCGATGCCGGGCAGCGCTGCCTCCCAGCCCTCGCGCGGCACCTGCAGGGGCGGGCCGCAGACCAGCGCGCCGCGGCCGAACGGCAGGGGCAGGACCATGCGGTCCCAGGTCGGCAGCAGCCGGCGGCGGGTCGTTTGGGCGGCAACGGGCAGGATGGGCACGGCGGCCAGGGCGGCGAGTTGGGCCACGCCGCGCGCTGCCTGCCGCCGGGGTCCGCGCGGGCCGTCCGGCGTGATGACCACCTGGTCGCCGGCGTCCAGCACGGCGAGCAACGCGCGCAGCCCGGCGGCGCCGCCCTTCTGTTCCCCGCGCTTCGACGACGAGCCGTGCACCAGGCCTACGCCGAAGCGCTGCATGATGCCGCCGATCAGCCGGCCGTCGCGGTTGCGGCTGACGAGCACGTGCATGCGGGCGTCGCCGGGTCCGCGCCGGTCGCGCGCGGCGGTCCACAGGGCGGGCATCAGCGGGAGGCGCTCGTGCCAGAAGGCGAACACGGCCGGGCCGCGCAGCATGTGCTCGCCGAGGTGCTCGGCGCCGTGCAGCGTCCAGCGCGTGGTGCGAAGCGCTACGGCGAGATAGGCGCCGAGGACGCACGCGCTCGCCGCCTGGGTGCGGCGGTGGCGGAGCAATCGCTTCAACATGGAGGGGAGCCAACCGGCATGGCGGGGCGGTAGCATGGCGCCCGGCGGGGGGCAAACCGTGGCTATTGCGGGGAGTGCCCAGGTTTGAAACCGGTTCTGTCGGGGTGCTACCGTTCCCCATGCGATTTTCCGCCAGCGCCGTCGCCAATGGTCTCGCATGGGTCGTGGTCTTCTGCCTCATCGGCGTCGCGGCGGTGGTCGCGAACGTGCTGGGCTTCTTCGGCCTGATGATTCTCGGGGTGCTGATGTGGCTGATCTGCACTCTCGCCAACCTCAATCAGGATGCCCCGACCTGGGGCGTCGAGGTCTTCAGAGCCCGTATGTCGGGACACGGTTCGCCAGAACAGCGTGCGGCGATGCTGGAGGAGCGTCAGGCTTTCGTCTCGCCGCTGCGCTTCTATCGCTGGTGTGGGATCGGCCTGGCGCTGATGGGCGCTGCCGGCTTCGCTTGGCAGCAATGGAGGTGAGAAGGCAGCTGGCATGTGCACCGGCGGGGCGAGTTTCAAGCGAGGCACTGTCCTACCGTGCGTGCGCCCCGAGCAGGATGATGGCGGCGCCGAGGAGGCAGGCGGCGGTGCCGAGCAGGTCGTAGCGGGTGGGCAGGCTGCCCTCGAACAGCCACAGCCAGAGGATGGAGGCGGTGATGTAGATGCCGCCATAGGCGGCGTAGGCGCGGCCGGCGAAGGCGGTCTCGGCCCGTGTCAGCAGCCAGGCGAAGGCGGCTAGGCTCAGCAGGCCGGGCACAGTCCAGAGCGCGGAGCGCCCGAGGCGCAGCCAGGCCCAGAAGGCGAAGCAGCCGGCGATCTCGGCCAGGGCCGCCAGGGCATAGATCAAGACGTCGTTGGCCACGGCTCGGCTCAGGGGACCGATCCGATTATCGGCACCAGGTTGCCCAGGAAGCCTTCCGCGCAGGCGCGCCAGGAGAAGCGTTCGGCATGGGTGCGGCAGGCGGCGCGGTCGGCGCCGAGGGCGCGCAGGCAGGCGGCGCGGAGGTCGATGTCCACGGCGCCAACCGGCCCGGCGCCAGCCAGCACGTCCTTCGGCCCGGTGACGGGGAAGGCGGCGACCGGGGTGCCGCAGGCCAGGCTCTCCAGCAGCACGAGGCCGAACGTGTCGGTGCGCGAGGGGAACACGAGGGCGTCGGCGCCGGCATAGGCGCGGGCGAGGCAGGCCCCGCTGCGGACGCCGACGAAGCGGGCGCCAGGGTAGGCGCGCTCCAGCGCGGGGCGTTGCGGGCCATCGCCGACGATCACCTTGGAGCCGGGCAAATCGAGACCGAGGAAGGCGGGCAGGTCCTTCTCGACCGCGACCCGGCCGACATAGAGGAATACCGGGCGCGGAAAGGTCCAGTCCTCCCGCGGCTCGGGCCGGAACAGGTCCAGGTCCACGCCGCGGGTCCAGGGGCGGATGCGGGCGAAGCCGCGGGCCGCCAGCTCCTCGCGCAGGCTGGCGGCCGCGACCATCATGCCCGCGCCGGCGGCGTGGAAGCGGCGCAGCCAGCGGTAGGACAGGGACAGGGGGATGCGGGCGCGGGCGTGCAGGTACTCGGCGAAGCGGGTATGGAACGAGGTGGTGAAGGCCGCGCCGCGCCGGCGCGCCCAGCTTCGGGCGGCGAGGCCCAGCGGCCCTTCGGTGGCGATGTGCAGCGCGTCGGGCCGGAACGCCTCGATGCGGCGCGCGAGCCGCCGGCCGGGCAGCACGGCGAGGCGGATGCTGGGATAGGTCGGCGCGGGCACGGTGGGGAAGCGGCCGGGGCCGATCACCTCGACGACGAGGCCCATGGCGGCGAGCTCCGCCTGCACGGCGGCGAGAGTGCGCACGACGCCGTTCACCTGGGGGAGCCAGGCGTCCGAGACGATGAGGATGCGCCGAATTGCCGGGTCGGGCGCGTCAGGCAGCGCGGGCGGCCGTGGCGGCGGGCGGGTGGAAGAAGGAGAGGCCACGCACGGCCGCCCATTCCAGCAGCTCGAGCCGGCCGTCGCCGTGCTCGACCAGGGCGGTGCAGCTCTCCACCCAGTCGCCGTCGTTGATGTAGAGCACGCCGCCGACCTGGCGCATCTCGGCGTGGTGGATGTGGCCGCAGACCACGCCGTCGAACCCGCGGCGGCGGGCCTCGTCGGCGAGAGCGGCCTCGAAGCGGTCCACCGCCTTCACCGCGCCCTTGACCTGGCGCTTCAGCCATTGGGACAGGGACCAGTAGGGGTAGCCCAGGCGGCGCCGGGCCACGTTGAACCAGCGGTTGGCGAGCAGGGCGGAGTGGTAGGCGCCATCGCCCAGCACGGCCAGGAAGCGGGCGTAGCGGACCACGCTGTCGAACTCGTCGCCGTGGATCACCAGCAGGCGCAGCCCGGCGGCGGTGGTGTGCGTCGCCTCGGCGCACAGGCGTATGCCGCCGATCTCCAGGCCATCGAGGCCGGGGCCGGGCAGCCAGGCGCGGAACAGCTCGTCGTGGTTGCCGGGGATGTAGGTGACTTCGGCGCCGGCGCTGGCGTGGTGCAGGATCAGGCGGATGACCTCATCATGCGCCTCGTTCCAGAACCAGCTCTTGCGCAGGCGCCAGCCGTCAACCACGTCGCCGACGAGGAACAGACGGTCGCAGGTCATGCTGCGGAGGAAGTCTGCGAGGAAGTCGGTGCGGCAACCGCGGGTGCCAAGATGGATGTCGGAGATGAACACGGCGCGGTAATGGGGACGCGAGGCAGTCGCGGTAATCGCGTTCATCAGCCGTTATAACCTCGAATCGCACGGTGCAGCATACCCTTGCCTGTAGGGCAACCCGTGCGGATCGAGGATGACGTTTCAGTGATCGCACCGAAGCGCCGCCGCATGGGGATGCGGCGGCGCAATGGGCGTTAGGTTGGGCTCAGCGGGTCTGCTGGATCGCTGACAAGGACCAGGGACGGCCGGCGCCGCGCACGAAGGTCCAGAGCTCCGTCGCCATGGCGCGATGGTTTGGATCGCCCTCCACCACGCGGCCGGAGGCGTCGCGCGTCACGTCGAGCATGGAGAAGCGCATGGCGACGGTGGCGTATTCGAAGTTGCCCTCGCGCCAGGCCTCGGACAGGTCGCCCTGCTCCAGCTTCACGTCGGTCACCTCGTTGCGCACGCCGCGGGCGGACTGGGCGGCGAACTGCTCGGCGAAGTAGCGGGCCATCTCGGGCGTGGACATGGCGCGGAGGGCGCCCTCGTCATGCGCCGTCCAGGCGGCCTGGACCTGGCGCAGCAGACGGTCGAAGGACTGGTAGTCAGCCTCGACGATGGCCACGGGCACTGCTGCGGCGGACGACCCAGAGGCCGCCGCGGGAGCAGCGATGCCGCCGCCGGGCAGCATGCGGTTGGGCTGGTTGCCCGTGCGGGCGAACAGGTTGGGCGTGCCACCGGCCATGGCGGGCTGCTGGACGCCCATGAACTTGCGGAGCAGCCAGCGGCCGATGAAGAACAGCAGGACAAGCTGCAGCGCGAAGCCAAGGAAGCCGGCGATGCCGCTCAGGCCGCCGAACATGCCGCTGCCGAACAGCAGGCCGCCGAGGCCGACGCCAAGCAGGCCGCCCATCAGGCCGGCGCCGAACGAGGAGCGCGCGCCGGATGGCTGGGCTGCCATCGGGCCGGCGGCACCGGGCGAGGGCCGAGCGGTCATGGTGCGCTCCATCGGCATGGCCGTGCTGGGCGCGGTGTTGGTGACCGGCGGCGCGGAGAAGGTGCGGGCGCCGCGGCTGCCGAACGAACCGCCGCCGCCGGCCCGCGCGTCGGCCAGCGAGGGCGCGAACGCCAGGGCGGCAACGGCGACGGCGGCGAGCAGGGAGGAGGAACGACGCATCTGGTTAGGTCTCCAGTAGGGGACAGCCATCTATATAATTCGATCCAGAGCTGAATAAAGGGCGAACGTTCCGCAATCGAGGTGCGTTAGCTAAGCTCCTGCAAGCGTTAAACCTTCGACCCGGATGGTCGGTGCGTCGGTGCCGCGGCGCAGGCGTAGGTCGTTGGCGGGCGTGAGGTGCAGGAACATCTCGGGCAGGTGGCCTGCGATGGTGATCTCGGCCACCGGCTCGGCCAGCGCGCCGTCGCGGATCATGAACCCGGCGGCGCCGCGGCTGTAGTCGCCAGTGATGCCGTTCACGCCCATGCCGATCAGCTCGGTGACATACAGCCCTTCGCGGATGTCGGCCATCAGCTCGGTGGGCGTCACGCCGCCCGGCGCCATGAACAGGTTGCTGGGCGCGGGAGACGGCGGGCCGCCGGTGCCGCGGACGGCGTGGCCGGTGGACTGCATCCCGAGTTGGCGGGCGCTGCGGCTGTCGAGCAGCCAAGTCTGCAGCACGCCGTCCTCGACGAGGGCGCGGGCGGCGGTCGGCACGCCCTCGCCGTCGAATGGCTTGGAGCGGAGACCACGGACGCGGCGAGGGTCGTCGTGGATGTTGATGCCGGCGGCGAACACGCGGCTCCCGAGCTTGTCCTTCAGAAAGCTGCTGCCGCGGGCGATGGCGGCGCCGTTGATCGCGCCGGAGAGATGGCCGAGCAGGGAGCTGGCGACGCGAGGGTCGAAGACGACGGGGAGACGCGCGGTGCGGGGGCGCGTGGGGTTCAGCCGGGTGACGGCGCGCTCGCCGGCGAGGCGGCCGATGCCGGCTGCGTCCTCCAGGTCGGCGAGGTGGGTGGCGGTGGAGTAGTCGTAATCCCGCTGCATCCCCGTGCCCTGCCCGGCCAGCGCCGTCGCCGACACGGAGTGGCTGGTGCGGGCATAGTGCCCGGCGAAGCCGGCGGAGGTGACCAGCACGACCTCGTTGCGGCCGTAGCCGGCCTCGGCGCCCTCGGAGTTGTTGATGCCGGGCACCGCGAGGGCGGCCTCCTCGGCGGTGGCGGCGCGGGCGACCAGGGCGGCGGCATCGGGCTCGGCGGCATCCTCCATGTCGAGCGGGACGGCCTCGGGCGGCGCCTCCTGCTCGGCAAGGCCGGCGTAGGGGTCCTCCGGCACGATGCGGGCCATGGCGACGGCGCGCTCGGCGAGGGTGGCGAACCCCGCCGGGTCAACGGCGGTGGAGGAGACGATGGCGGAGCGGCGGCCGACGAACACGCGCAGGCCGAGGTCACGGCCCTCCGAGCGCTCCAGCTGCTCGGTGCGGCCCATGCGGCGCTGGACGGAGATGGACGTGCCGGCGACCAGGACCGCGTCGGCCACGTCCGCGCCGGCGCGGCGGGCATGGGCCACCAGGTCGGCCACGAGGTCGAGGTTGGCGGCCATGCCCTAGGCCGCCAGACGGTCGATGATGGCGGGCAGGCCGGGCACGCCTTCCGCCGGCCCCATGGCGGCGAGGGTGGGCGCGCCGCGGAAGATGCGGGCGGCGGCGCGACGCACGTCCGAAGTCGTCACCGCGTTGAGCTTGGCGACCGTCTCGGCGGTGGGCACGGGGCGGCCGAACACCTGCATCTGCCGGGCGAGCTGCTCGCAACGGCTGCCGGTGCTCTCCAGCGACATGAGCAGCCCGGCCTTCACCTGGGCGCGGGCGCGGGCCAGCTCACCCTCGGACACGTCGAGCTGGACGCGCCGCAGTTCCTCCAGGGTGACGGGGACCAGCTCCTCGGCCTCCTTCTCGCCGGTGCCGGCGTAGATGCCGAACAGGCCGCTGTCCTCGAAGGGCGCGGTGAAGGAGTAGATGGAGTAGACGAGGCCGCGGCGCTCGCGGATTTCCTGGAACAGGCGGGACGACATGCCGCCGCCGAGCAGGGTGGAGAGCAGCAGCGCCGGGTAGTAGTCAGGATCGGCGTAGGCGACGGAGGGGAAGCCGAGGACGATATGCACCTGGTCGAGGTCGCGCGCCTCGCGGAACTCGCCGCCGGCGTAGAGGCCGGGGGCGTGCGGCTTGGGCAGGTCGGCCGGCAGGTCGGCGAAGTGGCGGCGGGCGAGGTCCACCACCTCGTCGTGCTGCAGGTTGCCGGCCGCGGCAAGGACCACGTTGCCGGCGGCGTAGTGGCGCCGCATGTAGCCGGTCAGCGCGTCACGCGGCATGTTGCGGATGAGGTCCTCGGTGCCGAGGGTGGGGCGGCCCATGGGCTGGCCGGGATAGGCGGTCTGCTGGAAGTGGTCGAAGATGATGTCGTCGGGCGTGTCGTTGGCCTGGCCGATCTCCTGCAGGATCACGCCGCGCTCGCACTCTACCTCGTCGGCGGCGAAGGCGCTGTGGGTCAGGATATCGCCGATGATGTCGGCGCCCAGCGCCAGGTCCTCCTTGAGCAGCTTGACGTAGTAGGCGGTCTGCTCACGGGCGGTGTAGGCGTTGATGTGGCCGCCGACGTTCTCGATCTCCTCGGCGATGGCGGCCGCCGTGCGGCGCTCGGTGCCCTTGAAGGCCATGTGCTCGAGGAAGTGGGACACGCCGTTCTCGGACGCATCCTCGTTGCGGGTGCCTGCGGCGACGTAGGCGCCAAGGGAGACGGTCTCGACGCGGTCCATCGTCTCGGTGACGACGGTCAGGCCGGATGGCAGTTTCGTGACGCGGACGGCGTCGGTCATGCGGCATTCCATCCTATGTTTCTCTGGGCGAAGGCGCGCACCTGGGCCTCGACTGCGTCGAGCTGGTTGGGCGCCGTGGTGAAACTCTCGTCGCGTTCATATAGGTCGGCGAGGCGCTCTGGCAGAGGGGGGCGCTGGCCGGTCGCGCGCTCGATCGCGTCGGGGAACTTCGCGGGGTGGGCGGTGGCGGCGGCGACCATGGGGATGCCCGGCGTGGGGTGGGCACGGGCTGCGGCGACGCCGATGGCGGTATGGGGGTCGGCGAGGTAGCCCTGGGCATGCAGGCGGCGGATTTCTTCGAGCGTTCCGGCGTCGTCGAGGCGGAAGCCTTGCATCACGTCGGTCGCGCGGCGCCAGGCTGCGTCGTCCACGCTCATGCGGCCGGTGGCGCGGAAGCCCTGCATGGTGGCCGCGGTGCGCGCCGGATCGCGGTCGAGCAGCTCGAACAGCAGGCGCTCGAAATTGGAGCTGACCTGGATGTCCATGCTGGGGGACAGGCTGGGCTCGACGCCCTGCATGGACATGTCGTTGGCGGCGAGGAAGCGGGCCAGGATGTCGTTGCGGTTGCTGGCGACGACGAGACGGGCGATCGGCACGCCCATGCGGCGGGCGGCCCAGGCGGCGAGCACGTTGCCGAAATTGCCGGTGGGGACGCTGAACGCGACCTCGCGCTCCGGGGCGCCGAGGGCGAGGGCGGCCGCGACGTAGTAGGGGATCTGGGCGGCGATGCGGGCCCAGTTGATGCTGTTGACGGCCGAGAGCCGCATCGCCTCGCGGAACGGCGCGTCGGCGAACATGCCCTTCACCAGGTCCTGGCAGTCGTCGAACGTGCCGTCTATGGCGATGTTGCGCACGTTGGGGGCGAGCACGGTGGTCATCTGCCGGCGCTGCACGGCGCTGGTGCGGCCCTGCGGGTGCAGGATCACGATATCGACCCGGGCGCGGTCGCGGCAGGCCTCGATAGCGGCCGACCCGGTGTCGCCGGAGGTGGCGCCGATGATCGTGATGCTGCGGTCCTGCTCGGCCAGCACGTGGTCGAACAGCCGGCCGAGGAGCTGCATCGCCAGGTCCTTGAAGGCGAGCGTCGGGCCGTGGAACAGCTCCTGGGTCCAGAGCCCGGTGTCGAGCTGCACCAGCGGCACGACCGCAGGATGGCCGAACCCGGCATAGGCGTCGCGGCACAGGGCGGCCAGCGTGCCATAGGGGATCGCCGGGCCGACGAAGGGATGCAGCACGCGGGCGGCAAGCTCGGCGTACGGCAGACCGCGCAGGGCGTGGAGGTCGGCGTGGCTCAGCTGGGGCCAGGTCTCCGGCATGTAGAGGCCGCCGTCCTCGGCGAGGCCGGCGAGGAGCACGCCGGAGAAGTCGCGCACGGGCGCCTGGCCGCGAGTGGAGACGTATCGCATGGGATCAGGCCGCGCAGCCCTGGTGAGGTTTGAGGACGCGCTCGGTGGAGGCCGGGTAGCGCGCCAGCTTGTCGGCGGGGCGCACCGGGCGGCGGACGAACTCGCCGCCGCAGTTGGGGCAGCGTCCGCCGAGCCGGGTCTCGACGCATTCCGCGCAGAAGGTGCATTCGAACGTGCAGATGCGGGCGAGCAGGCTGTCGGGCGGCAGGTCGCGGTCGCAGCACTCGCAGTTCGGGCGGAGCGCGAGCATCAGGGCTTCGCCTTGCCTTCCGGCTCGTCCTCGTCCTCGTCCTCGTCGTCCTCGTCGGGCTGGGCATAGTACCAGTCCAGCACGGCGTCGTGGAACTCGGGGTCCTTGAGCAGGCGCATGGCGAGCGCGATGGCGATCTCGTGCGGCTCGGGCGTTTCCGCGGCGTCGTCGGGCAGCTCCTCGGCGGCGACGACGCGGACCGTCATGGACCCGTCCTCCTCGCCGACGATGAGCGCGACCTCGGTGGGGTCGAGGTCGATGGTGGTGGGCTTGGGAGGGGTGGGGGTGGGGTCGGCCATGGCGAGGTCTCCGTGGTGTGCGCGGGTCCCTAGCAGATCGGAGGGGGAGCGGCTACATCGGCGCGCGTTGCCCCGGTCGACCGGCATCCAGGTACCGATGGTGATCGCGTTGTCAAAGTCGGCGCTCGACTACGGGCGCTCTCGGATAAACTATAGGGTTGCAGATCGCGGCCTATCGCGCTCACCTTCCCAGGACTCCCCATGGACACCGAGGCCCACAAGCAGCTCGTCCGCTCCTATGCCGAGGCTTTTAATGCTGGCGATTTTGAGCGCCTGCTCCCTCTTTTCACGCCCAGCGCCCAGATCTGGGGCGTGCTCGGTCACGGTTCGCCGGAGGCTGTGCTGCCGATCTGGCGGGAGTTGCATGAGGGAATGAACATGCGGCTGGAGATTCAAGCGCTCGCGGCCGAGGGCGATTGCGTCACTGCCCGTTACCGCGAGACCGGCCGCTTCACAGGGCCTTTCCGCGGCCTTGCCGACCACATGCCCACCGGACGGCCCTATGAAATCGTCTCCATGGAATGGTTCGAGTTCGCGGATGGCAGGATTGCCCGCCGCTGGGGCGCCCGCGACTCTGCCGCGATCACGCATCAGGTCGTCGGATCGGCGCAGTAGAGCTGACCTACGGGACGGGAACCTTCCGCGGCCTGCTCGCTCAGGCCAGGTAACGCGCCGCCAGGTGCGCTTCGAAGTCCGCCGGGTCGAGCGGCTTGCCGGTGGCGGCGCGCATGAGGTCGTTCAGGCCGAGCAGGTTGCCCTGGGCGTGCACCCGGGCGCGGAGCCACGCCAGGAGGGGGGCGAGGCTCCCCTGCCCTAGCGCTGCGCCGAGGTCCGGGGCGTCTCGGCGGGCGGCGGCCATGAGCTGGGCGGCGGCCATGGCGCCGAGGGTGTAGCTGGGGAAATAACCGAAGGCGCCGTCGTACCAATGGATGTCCTGCAGGCAGCCCTGCCGGTCGTCCGGGGGGCGGATGCCGAGCAGAGCGTGCAGGCCGTCGGACCAGGCGCCGGGCAGGTCGGCGACGGGGAGGTCGCCGGACACCAGTGCCTGCTCCAGGCGGAAGCGGAGGATGACGTGGGCGGGATAGGTCATCTCGTCCGCGTCCACGCGGATGAAGCTGCGCTCCACCCGGCGCCAGAGCCGCG
>JBBSIT010000082.1:0-10214 GCA_038231995.1 Acetobacterales bacterium
CAGCGCCCAGCACCTCCTGACCGAAATCGCGACAAAGCAAGCGCAGCGCTGAACCGCGTCCGACGCCCAGCCAGATCACTGAGCCTCAACCCAGTGAATAGGATGGGCTAGCGCACGTAGACGCGCACCTCGTGCGCGAGCACCGACGGCTCCGTGCGGCTTCCCAGGCGGACGCGGGTGGGTGCTACGCCCTGGGCGACGATCATCTCGGCGACGCGCGCCGCCTCCGCGGCGCCTGCCTCGGCCCGCGCGGCCTGCTCGGCGGGCGACCCGCCGACCGGCGCCACGGCCACCACGTCGAACACCACGTCGCGCTTGCGGGCACGGGCGGCCGCCACGGCGTCGCGCAGTTCGTTCGCGAACGGCGCGGAGTCCGCCAAGCGCACCGTCAGCAGCGCCGGCGTGCCGGAGGGCGCGGGCAGCACCGGCGCCGGCGGCGGACACGTGGCGACCAGGGGCGGCTTGCCGGCGTCCGGGTTGAAGGTGGTCTGGTCGATCAGCGCGCAGCCGCCGAGCAGCGCCAGCGCGATCAGGGGCCACACTCGCGCCAGCCTCACTCGCGATAGTCCGGCGCGCTACGGTCGAGCCGGCGCTTGACGCTCTCCAGGTGGAGGACCGCGCTCTCGCCGTCCCCGCCGCGCATCTGGCGCGCAGTCGCGGCGGCGACCTCGGGCGGCACGGGCCGCAATGGCCGGCCGGTGGCCATCGCCAAGCGCTGCACCTCGCAGGCGCGCTCCAGGTACTACAGGTCGTCCCAGGCGGCGGCGATGCTCGGTCCCACGACCATGACGCCGTGGTTGCGCATGAACACGATGTCGGCGTCGCCCATGCTGGCCGCGATGCGGTCGCCCTCGGCTTCGTCCAGCGCCAGTCCGTTGTAGTCCTCATCCACCACGGTGCGGCCGTGGAACTTGAGCGCGGTCTGCCCGGCCCAGGCCAGCGGCAGACCTTCCAGCATCGTCAGCGCAGTGGCGTTCGGCATGTGGGTGTGAAACGCCGCCCGGGCGCGCGGCAGCCGCTTGTGCACGCGAGCGTGGATGAAGAACGCCGTCGCCTCCGGCGTGCCCTCCCCCGCCACGACCCGGCCCTCGAAGTCGCACACCAGCAGGCGCGACGCCGTGACCTCCTCGAACGCCCAGCCGTAGGGATTGACCAGGAACAGGTCGTCGCGCCCCGGCACCATGGCGGAGAAGTGGTTGCAGATGCCCTCGGCCAGCCCGAGCCGGGCGGCCTCGCGGAAGCAGGCCGCGAGATCGACCCGCGCCTGCCACACGGCCTCGGTGTCCAGGCCTGTGTTGCTGAGGATACCGTGACTCATGCGCCCTCCGAGGCTTGCGGCCGTCCGCTGGGCGCGCATGATGCCCGCATCAGACGGGGCGGACAATGACGGCGGGCACCAATCAGCGGATCGACGGCAAGCGGCTGTGGGACAGCCTCATGAGCATGGCGGCGATCGGCGCCACGCCCAAGGGCGGCGTGCGGCGCCTGGCGCTGGGCGAGGTGGACCGCGCCGGGCGCGACCGGTTCCGCGCGCTCTGCGAGCAGGCCGGGCTGACGGTGCGCGTGGACGCCATGGGCAACATGTTCGCCCGCCGCCCCGGCCGCGACCCAGCGCGCCCGCCCGTGCTGTTCGGCAGCCATCTCGACAGCCAGCCCTCGGGCGGCAAGTTCGACGGCGCGCTCGGCGTCATGGCCGGGCTGGAGCTGATCCGCTCGCTCAACGACCTCGGCATCATGACCGAGGCGCCGGTCGAGCTGGTGAACTGGACCGACGAGGAGGGCAGCCGCTTCGGCACCAGCCTGATGGGGTCGGGCGTGTGGGCCGGCGTGTACGACCAGGGCGCGATGGAGGCGCTGGCCGACAGCGAGGGCGCGACCGTCGGCGCCTCGCTCGACGCCATCGGCTACCGCGGCGGCAACCCAGCGCGGCCCTTCCCTGCCGACAGCTACTTCGAGCTGCACATCGAGCAGGGGCCGATCCTGGAGCGCGAGGGCAAGCAGCTCGGCATCGTCACCGGGGCGCAGGCGCAGGTGTGGTGGGACGCGGTCGCCACCGGGCAGGACAGCCACGCCGGCACCACGCCGCCCAGCACCCGCCGCGACGCGCTTGTGTGCGCCGCCCGGGTGATCGACCTGGTGGACCGCATGATGCGCGCCCGCGGCGAGGATGGGCGCGGCACGGTGGGCGAGCTGCACGTCTCGCCCAACAGCCGCAACGTCATACCCGGCGAGGTCCGGTTCAGCGTGGAGTTCCGCCACCCCAGCGCCGCCGAGGTGGATCGGCTGGCGGTGCAGTTCCCGCGGGAGGCCGGGTTCATCGCGCGGGACTGCGGCGTGCGGCTCGACCTGTCCGAGCGGCTCCGCATCCCCGCCCAGCCGTTCGACCCGGCCTGCGTGGACCTGGTGCGGCAGGCGGCGGCACGGCTGGGCTACTCCACGCGCGAGATCGTGTCGGGCGCCGGGCACGACGCGGTGTACGTGGCGCGGCACGTGCCGGCGGCGATGATCTTCACGCCGTGCCGCGACGGATTGAGCCATAACGAGGCCGAACACATCGAGCCCGAGCAGGCCGAGGCCGGCTGCCAGGTGCTGTTCGAGGCCGTGCTGGCGCGGGCCAACCGCGCCTTGTGACGGCGGGGGCCGCTGAGCCGTCAGGCGCCGAGCTGCCCGGCGAGGTCCTCGATATCGGAGGCGACCAGGTCCCAGTCGCCCTGCGCGTCGAGGTCGCGGGCCTGCTGCGGGCCATGCTCCCGCGGCCGCGGGACGAACGCCGTCCGCAGCCCGCATCGCTGCGCCGCCGCGAGGTCGTTGTTGTGCGCGGCGCAGAGCATGACCTGCCCGGGCGGCAGCCGCAGCAGCGCGCAGGCGCCGAGATAGGTTTCGGGATCGGGCTTGTAGTGCTGGAACAGCTCAGCCGAGAACACCATGTCCCACGGCAGCCCGGCCGCCCGCGCCATATTCACCAGCAGCGCGACGTTGCCGTTGGACAGCGTGCCGATCGTCACCGTCCGCTTGAGCCGCAGCAGCCCTGGGACCGAATCCGGCCAGGGCCGCAGCCGCTGCCAGCCCTGGTTCATCCAGTCCAGCTCCGCCGCAGCCAGCCCCGTGAGCCCGTGCCGCGGCGCCAACAGCTCCAGCGTCGTCCGTTGCAGCTCGTCCAGCGCCGCCCAGGGCTGCTCGCTCCGCCGCACCCGGTCCATCGACGGCGCGTAGGCGGCGCGCCACTCGTCCACCAGCCCGGGCCAGTCCGCGTTCAGGCTGCGCCCGGCGCCCCAGGCGGACAGCTCGGCGATCAGGCTGCCGCGCCAATCCACCACGGTGCCGAATACGTCGAACAGCACGGCGTGCACGTCCATCGTTTACTCCTCAATCGAATATGTCGAACAGGCGCCGCAGGATGCCGGGCGTCAAGACCGAGAGCGGGTTCACCACGATCGTCGGGTCATCCAGCTTTCCGCGCACCGAATATGTCACGCTCAGCAAGCCGCCGCCCTGCTCCGGGCTGAACAGCCGGCCCACCAGCGGCAGCCGGCCGAGCGCCGTGTTGATGATGTAGGCCGGAACGATGGTGCCCTCGAAGTCCGCGATGCGCCGGGCCGTGTCGAGCCGGCCTCTCACCGTCACGCCGAGCGAGGAGCTGAACGCCCGGGCGTTCCGCAGCTCCAGCACGTCGCCGGCGTAGCGGAACGGCGCCACCAGGCGGTCGAACACGAGGCCCGGCCCACGCAGCGCGTCCACCAGGCCGTACAGGGTCACGGCCTGCAGCACCTTGCCGATCAGCTCCGCCTCCCGGACCCCGAACTCGGTCAGCTCGACCGTGCCCGCGAGCGGCGACTCGGCCCGCGTGTCGTCGAAGCGCGCGTCGAGGCTGAGCCGCCCGCCGATCAACGTGTCGGTCACGTCGAACGCCCGAAGCAGCGACCCGGCATCAGCAACGCGCACCGTCACCTGCCGTTCCCCCGATCGCGGCACGATGCTGGCCCGCAACTGCTCGCGCCCGCCCGACTCCACCCTGGCGGAGTGGATGCGCTTGCCGTCGCTCTCGGCGCTGGCAACGACGTTGACCAAGCTGCGGTTGTTTCCCAGCAGCACGCGGTCGAACACCACGTCCGCCGCCCAGGGCGAGCCCGGCGAGTCGTCCCGCGCCGAACCACCCTTGCGCGCGAGCTGGGCGGACAGGTCCAGCACCTCGCCGGATACGGTGGCGCGGACCGCTCCGCCGCGGCGCGCCGGCAGCCGCACCTCCCCCGCCGCGCGGGTGCGGCCGAGCACGATCCGGTCGAGCAGCAGCAGCGAGGGCTGGCCGTCCGCCACATCGGACCGGCCCACCACGCTGAGGCCCGGGGCCTCCGCCTTGATCTCCTCGATGCTCACCAGACGGTCGCCCTGGATCGCCAGGCGGGCGGATGCCTGCCCCGCGACCCCCGCCGCCTTCGACCACCCCAAGCCCGACAACGCTGCGGCGCGCAGGTCCATATGGGCGCGCAGCTCCTGCTTGTCGTCTCGCCGCGCGCTGTAGGTCCCGTCCAGGGCAACCTGCCCGCGGTCCATGACCCAGCTTACGTCGAGGCCTGCCGTGCCGAGCTGCTGCGCCGTCGCCCGGCCCGTCGCCACGACCTTCAGCACGATCTGGCTCGGCGATCCCGAGCGGAAATCCATATCGACGGCGAGCTGCCCGGGGATGCCGCCCACCGTGGCCGAGCCGGTCGCCTTCAAGCCGTCCTGCGTCACGTCGAGCTGCATCGCGCCGCGTTCGAGATCGCGCCCGGCTGCGATGCCGGCCAGCCGCAGATCGGTCGTCCGCGCCGTCGCGTGCACATCGAGCTGGTCCGCATTCAAGTCGGCGATCAGCGGGAAGCTCACCGCGATCCGCCCCATGACGCTGCCGCCGGGGTTGCGCAGCTCGATCTTCTGCCGGTCGAGCAGCTTGAGCCTGGGATGGCGCAGCAGCGCCAGCGTGTCGGCGACGCTGCCGGCCACGTCGATCGTGATGGCTGCAGCCTCGTTGTCGTTGGACAAGCCGGTGAGCCGGACCGTGCCCGCGCGCAACTGGATCGGCCCCTGCCGCCCACCCGTGGCGACCACCTCGATCACGTCCGGGCTCTCGATGTGCAGCGTGGCCTGCACGTGCTCCACCGGCGGCACCGGCCGGAGCCAATGCACCGTCACGTCCTCGCCCTGCATCTCGCCGGTCGCCGCAACGACGGCGAGCTTCGATAAGTCGGCCGGTCCCTCCAGCGCGAGCGCGACATGGGCGCCGCGGGCCGTCCCGGCCGTGATGTTCTCGACGAGCCACTTCCGCGCGTTCTTCGCCAGCCGCTCCGGCCAGAGCTTGGCCATGTCGGTGAAAGCCATGTGATCGAGGTCGAACGCCGCGTCGATCCGCACCCGCCCGTCACTCAGCTGCGCATCGCCGCTCGCATGCAGCGTCGCGGGCCAGCCGCCGCCGGGCGAGGGCAGCACGACCTGCGCCCGCGTCAGGCGCAGCTCGTGCAGCGCCGCCCCGTCCCAGGACGCCTCGATGTCGGCGCTCGCGGATTGCACGGAAGCCGACGTGGCCGCCACGCGCAGGATGCCCTCGCCGGCCGATGCGTGCAGCGTGGCCCGTAGCGGCGCCAGCGCCGGCGAGAGGTCCAGCGTGCCGGTCAGCTCGACGGCCGCGTCGACCGCCGCCAGTGGCGCGAGCGGCGCCGCCTGCTTGGCCAGCGCCGCGGGCGAGACCGGCGACAGCGACGCCTCCACCCGCGTCGTCCCGTCCGGCGCCAGCCCGGCGCGCGCCTGCAGCCGTGCGGTCACGCTGCCGAGCGCGAGAGTCGCCGCGGCCGTGCCGGTCAAGCCGCCACCATCCGGGCGCTGCAGGTCGAGCTCCGCGGCGAGCACCCGCCACGTCGCGCCGAGCTGCCGGTCCACCACCTCGAGCTGCAGGTCGCGCACGAGCACGCGCCGAAGCTCGCGAAGGTGCACGCCCTCCACCTCCGGATCGGTGCCGGGCGGGCCGCCCAGGTCGGCCAGGAGCTGCGGCAACGGCGTCGTCACGAGCGAGGCGCCGCCCTGCGCCAAGCTGCCTAGGTCAACGCTCATCTTGCCATCCGCCGCGCGCATTGCCCGAAGTCGCGCGCCATCCATCTCCACCGTGCGCGGCACGATCCCCCCGGTCAGCAGCCCGGCAGGCGAGAGCGCCACCTCCGCCCGCGCCAACTCGGCTAGCACGCCGCCGGACGGTTCCGTCGCGCGGACGCCCGACAGCCGCAGCTCGATCGGCTGGCCGGCGCCGCCCTGGAAGGCATCCCACGCCATCGAGGCCTGGCCGATGCCGAGCCGGGTCGGTCCGTCAGCCCGGTTGACCGCGGCCTCGACCTGCCGGGCGAGCCAGTCCAGCTCCAGCGGCCCCTGCGACAACCGCCAGCCCAGCGAGACCGCCCCGACGGACGCCAACACCATCAGGCCGAGCGTCAACGCCAGGATCGCCTGCACGGCGCGCGCCAGGCCGCCGCCGACACGGCCGGCGAGCCGCCGCGCGCGCCCCGCCCCAGCTTGACCGGCGCCACGCGGAACGGTCAGCTTGGCCGCCCATGACGATCCTATCATCCCGTAGGCCTGTCTCGGCCGACCGTTGGCCCGCCCCGGCCGATCCCGGCGCCGCCGAGCGTCTGCTGGAGCGCTTCGCCGCCCTCGGCCCGGCGGAGGCCGCGTTGGCCGGCACGGCGGACGGCGCCGGGCTGCTCGCGTGCCTGGGCGGCAACAGCCCCTTCCTCGCTGACCTCGCCGTGCGCGAGCACGATACGCTGCTGCAGCTGCACGACGCCGGGCCGGAGACTGCGGTGCGTTGCGCAATGGCGGCGCTCGCGGCGACGAGGTTCACGGCCCCGCGCGCCCAGGTCGCCGCCGCGCTGCGCCGGGCCAAGCGGCAGATCGCGCTCGCCGTCGCAGTCGCGGACATCGGCGGGGCCTGGCAGCTCGGCCAGGTCACGGCGGCGCTCTCGGAGCTGGCGGAGGCGGCGCTGCGCCTGTGCGTCGCGCACCTCATGCGCACGCTGCACGACGCGGGGCGCCTGCACCTGCCCGATCCGGACCAGCCCGAGCAGGGCTGCGGCCTGACCGTGCTGGGCATGGGCAAGCTGGGTGCGCGCGAGCTGAACTATTCGAGCGATGTGGACCTCGTGCTGCTCTACGACCCGGACGCGCAACCCAATCATGCCGACGGCATAGGCCAACTCTACACACGCGTCGCGCGCGACCTGGTTGCCATGATGGAGGCTCGCGACGCGGACGGCTACGTGTTCCGCACCGACTTGCGCCTGCGGCCTGACCCGGCCGCCACGCCGCCCGCCGTCAGCCTGCCTGCCGCCATCGCCTATTACGAGAGCATGGGGCAGAATTGGGAGCGCGCGGCGATGATAAAGGCGCGCCCCGTGGCGGGGGACGACGCGATCGGCCTGGGGTTCCTGGCCGAGATCCGGCCGTTCGTCTGGCGCCGGCAACTGGACTTCGCGGCCGTCGCCGATATCCACGCGATGAAGCGCCGCATCGACGACCATCGCGGCACGGCTGCCGCCGGGCAGGGCAGCCCGGCCGAACGCGTGGCCGGCTTCGACGTGAAGCTGGGCCAGGGCGGCATCCGCGAGGTCGAGTTCCTCGCACAGACGCTGCAGCTCGTCTGGGCCGGGCGCGACCCGGCGCTGCGCGACCAGACGACGATCGGCGCGCTGCGCCGCCTGGCCCGCGCCGGCCGCCTGCCCACGCGCACGGCAGCCGAGCTGTGCGCTGCCTACCGCGCGCTGCGGCGCGTGGAGCACCGATTGCAGATGGTGGCGGACCGCCAGACGCACGCGCTCCCGGCCCGGCCCGACGAGCTCGGCCGCTTCGCCGTGTTCATGGGCTGCCCCGACTCGGACAGCTTTGCCCGAGCCCTGCTGCATCAGACCGCCCGCGTGCGCCGGCGCTACGCCGAGGTGTTCGAGGCGGTGCCCGATGCGCCTGGCCCCGCCGATGGACTGGTGTTCGGGCCGCGGGACGAGCCGCCGGCGGCGACCACGACCGCCCTGCAGGCCATGGGGTGCCGCAACCTCGACGGGGTCGTGGCGGCCGTGCGGTCCTGGCGGGCGGGCCGGCCGCGCGCCGTCCGCTCGGCGCGGGCGCGCGAGCTGCTGGACGGGGTGCTGCCCGCCCTGCTCGCCGCCCTCGGCCGGCAGTCCGAGCCGGACACCGCCTTTAACCGGTTCGACGCCCTGCTGGCCCGGCTGCCGGCCGGGGTGCAGTTGCTGAGCATGTTCCAGCGCAACCCGGCCCTGCTCGACCGCGTCGCCGACGTGCTGGGCGCGGCCGCTCCGCTGGCCGATTACCTCGCGCGGATGCCAGCGTCGCTGGAGGTGCTGCTGACGCCCGACGCGGCCGATCCCGACCCGGGCCGGACGCTGGAGTTGCGGCTCGCCGATGCGCGCTCGCTCGAGGAGGCCGTCGAGATCGCCCGGACCACCGTGCAGGCCGAGGAGTTCCGCCTCAGCGTGGCGCAGATGGAGGGCCTGCTGGACGTGGACGCGGCCGGCCTCGCCCGCACCGCCATGGCAGACGCGGTGATCACCGCCCTGCTGCCCCGCGTGCTGGCCGACCACGCCTCCCGCTACGGCGCCGTGCCCGGCGGCGATATGGTCGTGCTGCTGCTGGGCAAGGCGGGCGGGCGGGAGATGATGGCCGGGTCCGACCTCGATCTCATGCTGGTATATGACCATCCCGAGGACGCGACCGAGAGCGTCGGCGGGCGCAGCCTGGCGGCGAGCCAGTGGTTCATCCGCGCCGCCCACGCGCTCGTCGCCGCCCTCACGGCGCCGGGGGCGGGCGGGCCGCTGTATGCTGTGGACATGCGGTTGCGGCCGTCTGGCAACAAAGGGCCGGTCGCGGTGTCGCTGGCCTCCTTCGTCCGCTACCACGCCCACGACGCCTGGACCTGGGAGCGCATGGCGCTGCTGCGCGCCCGCGTGGTCGCCGGGCCAGCGGGGCTGCGCGCGCGGGTGGAGAGGGCGGTGCGGGACGCGCTGGCGCCGCGCGGCGATTCGGACCAGGTGCGCGCCGATGCCGCCACCATGCGCGGCCGGATGCTGCGGGACCTGCCGCCCACCGGACCATGGGACGTGAAGCTGCGGCCGGGCGGGCAGATCGAGGTCGAGTTCATCGCCCAGGCGCTGCAGCTCGTGCACGGCGCGTGCAGCACGACGACCCGGGACGCCCTGGCCGGCCTGGCCCAGCGCGGCGTGATCACGGAGGCGGACGCGGACTTGCTGGTGCGCGCCGACCGGCTGTGGCGCACGGTGCAGTCCATGCTGCGCATCACGGTGGGCCGGGTCCAGGCCGACCTGCCTCGCCCGGCGGCGGACGCCCTGCTGCGGGCCGCGGACGCGGGGGTTGATCTGCCCGCGCTGCGTGCCACCCTGGATGCGGTCGCGCAGGGGGTGCGCGACCGTTTCGGCACCCTGGTCGGAGACCCAACATGAGCTTGTCCGAAGGCAGTGCTGCGCCCGCGTTCGAGATGCCGGCGAGCGGCGGCCGCACGGTGAGCCTGTCCGCGCTGCGCGGCCGGCCCTTCGTGCTGTATTTCTATCCGAAGGCGGACACGCCGGGCTGCACCAAGGAGGCGTGCGCGTTCCAGGAAACGCTGCCGCACCTGGACGGGCTCGGGCTCGACGTGATCGGCGTGTCGAAGGACGCGACGGGGCCGATCGAGCGGTTCGCGGAGAAATACGCGCTCACCTTCCCGCTTGCCTCCGACCAATCCGGTGTGGCCGAGGCCTACGGCGCCTGGGTCGAGAAGAGCATGTACGGCAAGAAATACATGGGCGTGGACCGCAGCACGGTGCTGGTGGACCGGGACGGCCGGGTCGCGCGCATCTGGCGCAAGGTGAAGGTGGAGGGGCACGCGGCGGAGGTGCTGGCGGCGGCGCAGGCTCTGGGGTGACGGTGTGCTGAAGCCTGGGACGAGGCTTGCGACGGGTTAGGCATAAAGCCCACGCGAGGCGTCCTGCATGAGGACGCCTGATGACAACCGAGCCCGACCGCCCCGGCCCCGATGATCTCGTAACGCCCTTCATCGTTGTGCCGCATGGCTCACCCGATCCGGTCGAGTGGAAGCGCCAGCACCCGGGCTGGGTGAGCTTCCCCGCCACCTTCGTCCCGCACCCCAAACCGATCCCGAAGTGGAAGATCATCAACGGACAGCGCTG
>JBBSIT010000083.1:0-10176 GCA_038231995.1 Acetobacterales bacterium
CACGTGCCGATCCGTCTCGGAGCTGCGCGTGGTGCTGGCGGGAGAGCCCGGCTTCCCCGACATGCTGAATGGCGACGAGTTCGCCTGGCTGCGCCAGCGCCTGACAGGTGCGGTGCATCGGCCCGCCCCCTCGGATGAGCGGACCACCAGCGCCGAGGCGCCCCTGCCCTGCCCCGTTCCCGCCGAGACCGGGCTAGCGCTGCCCCACGTCGCGGCCCGCCGGCCCATCGAGCTGTGGGTGTTCGTCGTGCTCGCGATGCTGGCGTCCCTCTGTCTCGGGGTCTGGGCGGCGCACCGGGACGGACCCGCCGCCAGCGCCGCGACCGCCGTAGAGGGCTGAGCAGCCTCTCGCGCCGTATGCGGGCGGCGGTTCAGCGCGGGTTGGACCTGGCAGTCGGGACCATGGCCCGCCGCAACTGGGCCTGGACCGGCTCGGCCAGTTGATCCAGGCCGATGCCGCGCAGCTCGGCCACGGGGCGGAGCTGATCGGCGAACTGCTGCGCCAGGGGCGCCCCCGTGATCGGCTTCGCCACCTGCCCCTTCATCCGGAACAGGGTGATCCGGAGGCGGGGCAGCGCGGCCGTGCTCAGCGCCCGTTGCGGCACGCGCACGTTGATCTCGAAGCTGTCCAGCTCCTCCAGGTGATGCCCTTCGAGGCCTGGCCGCCCCGCCGGGTCCGGGTAGCTGCGGCGCTGCCCGGCATCGGGGATGGAGCCGACCGCGAGGCGCTTGTCGCCGTCGCTGATCTCGTAAGCGAGCCCGTAATCGAGTCGCTCGGGGGATTCGGCGACGCCGGGCACGGCGTGGGCGCCGATGACCGAGATCCGGCCGCGGTCCACGCGCAGGCGGAGGCGGACCGAGCCCAGCTCCTCCGCGGCCGCCTGCGGCGCCTCCACCTGATCGCGCTCGGGCTTGCCCGCCGCCGTCGGCGCCCCGGCCGGGACCGGCGCCATGACGGCGCCTTGCGTCGTGTTCTGGGGCGTCGGTTGGGGCGCCGTCTCGGCCGCTGCGTCCATGAGCAGGATCTTGCCGCCGATCCGCTTCGGCGCGGCCTGCGCGTCGCTCATCGGCTGCAGCGCCGGGTTCTCCACGATCGGCTTCGCGTCGGCGGCCGAGCTCATGACGACGAGCTTGTCGAGGGCGATCGGCGTTGGATTGATCGGCATGGCGCGCCTCCTACCAGTTCCGGCCGTAGCGGTAATTGTGGATCCAGCGGTAATAGAGCCTCTGCAGCGACAGCGTCGGCGTAGCGCGGATCATGCCGAACCAGTCCTTGTTGTGCACGAACAGATCGCGCCTGCCCTTCGCGCCCTCGAAGTTGCACGGGATGAAATTGTCGAGCGAGCCCAGGTTCCACTCGCCGACCCAGTCGTATTTCCAGGCGCAGGACAGCCCGGCGCCGCTGGAGACCATCGTCCCCAGGTATTCCCGGAACCAGTCCTGGCTGTTGTAGACGAACAGGTCCTGCTTGCCGTTGCCGTCGATGTCGCCCACGAAGTGGCGGTCGTTCTTGCGCATCTGCCAGCCGGGCGCGTTGCCGTCGTAGCGCTTGGTCATCGAGAGCTGCGCGCCGTCCGAGGCGAGCATGCCGAGATAGGCGATCGACCAGTCCGTGCCGTTGAACACGTAGAGGTCCTTCTTGCCGTCGCCGTTGAAGTCGGCGACGGTGTGCCGGTCGCCGGGCCGCATCTGCCAGCCCGGCATCGAGCCGTCATAGCGCTTCTGCATGGCGAGCGCGTTGCCGCTGGATCGCAATAGCCCGAGATAGGCGATCGACCAGTCGGCGCCGTTGAAGACCCAGAGGTCCTCCTTGCCGTCGCCGGTGAAGTCCCCCACCGAGTGCCGGTCGTTCTTGCGCATCTGCCAGCCCGGCATCGAGCCGTCGTAGCGCCGGACCAGGCCGAACCCCGTGCCGGAGGAGGCGAGCATCCCGACATAGGGGATCGCCCAGTTGGCGCCGTTGAAGACGTAGAGGTCCTTCCTGCCGTCGCCGTTGAAGTCGGCGACGTAGAACCGGTCGTCCCGCTGGAACTGCCAACCCGGCATCTTGTCGTCGTAGCGGGCGATCAGCCGCAGGCCGTTCGCGCCGTCGTCGGCGAGCAGGCCGAGATACTCCATGCTCCAGTCCGTGCTGTTGTAGACGGCGACCTCGTCCTTCCCGTCGCCGTTGAAGTCGCCGATGAAGAACTGGTCGCCCGGCTTGAACTGCCACGAACCCGGCACGCGATCGACGCAACTGAACACCAGGTCGAGCTGCTTGCCGTCGGAGCGGTAGATCATGATGCCGTTGCCGTTGTGCACCAGCAGGTCGCTCCGGCCGTCGCCGTTGAAGTCGCCGGCGTAGCATTTCAGGAAGCTGCGGCCGGTGTACGTGTGGTGCCGCGTCTTCATCTCGGTGTAGCAGACCGGGCAGTACGGCGGCGAGTTGCCGCGCATCCGGCAGTTCTCTACGGGGCGGTACTTGCCGCTGGTGACGTACTGCCCGCCCTCGAACAAGCCGGCATCCTGGTCGCTGCTCCAGCCCGGCGGCCTGGTGCCCTGGTTGCGGTTGGTACAGCCGCCGGCGCCGGGGTTGGGGTTGACGCCGGTCGGGACGGGCGTGGACGGATTGACGAACCGGCCCCATTTGAGCGTCAGCCGGTTAGTGTTGGCGGTGACGTTGACGGCGCCGGGCTCGCCGCCGCTGTAGGTGCCGGGCTGGCAGTACTCGTCGGCCAGGCCGCCGGCACCGTGGCCGAACTCATGCGCCATGACCTCCCAGGCGGAGCCCAAGGTCACGATCTGGAAGCCGCCGCCGCCGCAGCCGCCGAAGCCGGGTTCGTTCAGGATGATGAGCACGAGGTCGTAGTCGGGCACCCAGGTGTTGAGCGCGTTCTGCACGAGCGTCGAGGTGTTGGCGCCGTTCTCCAGCCAGCAATGCGCCCAGGAGCCGCTGTAGATGTAGCCCAGCGCGGTGTTCTTGAGTGTCGTGCTGGTGATGGTATCGTCGCTGCCGTCCGCCGGCGTGCCCTTCTCGTCATACACGCGGCGGCTGACGCCCGACTGGGCGGAGATCAGGTTGACGCGGAAGACGTTGAAGGCCTGCATGTCCTCGTAGAAGTAATCGTGCCCGAACACGCCGGCGATCAGCAGCTCGTTGACCTTGTTGTTGTAGGCGGCCTGGTCGGCATTGGCGAAGCCGTCGCCGAGGACGGCGATGTTCTTCTTGGCTCCGACCGGCCCGGACCGCAGGATCTGGGTAACGCTGTCAGGCATGGTGTCTCTCCATGGTGCAGCCGCGCGCGATCTGGCGGCGACGGCCGGTCGGCCAAGCATCGGGCCCCTCGCTCCGCAAGGCGTTCGCCAACGTCCGGGCGGCCGTCGCGACCCAGGCGGAGCGGAAGGCCCGCTTACCTCAGCCAATTTCATTGCAATCGTCAATCGAAATTATTACGAGACGAACAGTTCTCCGTGCACGCAGCCCGATGCATCATGCTAGCGTGATGCAAAGTTGCCTCGGCAGAGGTCTGGAACGGGAGGGTGGGGGATGATCCGGCTGACCTTGGCGGCGATCGCCGCAGCGACTGTTGCAGCGACCGCGCTGCCTGCCCGAGCGGCGGACCTCCGGGTGACCTGCTACTCCGACGGCAACGAGTGCGACGTGCTGAAGGACCTGGGCGCCCGGTTCACGAAGGACCACCCGGACACCCGCGTCGTCGTGGACCAAGTGCCGTACCGGTCGATCCTGGAGAGCCTGCCGGTGCAGCTCGCCGCCGGCAACGGGCCGGACATCGCCCGGGTGACGGATTTCGGCACGCTGGCGCGCTACCTGCTCGACCTCCGCCCGTACCTGAGCGACGCCGGCTACTGGGAGGCGAATCTCGGCCCGACCCTGGCCTGGATGCGGCCCTCGCCGTCCGACCAGGGCATCTACGGGGTGATGAGTCAGCTCACCGTCACCGGGCCGTTCGTGAACAAGAGCCTGTTCGACCAAGCGGGTGTCCCGCTGCCCGACGCGAAGGCGACCTGGGACGATTGGGCGGCCGCCGTCGACAAGGTCGCGAAGGCGACGGGCACGCCCTACGGCATGGCGTGGGACCGCTCGGGCCACCGCTTCGGCGGCCCGGCGATCTCGTACGGCGCCAAGTTCTTCGCCCCGGACGGAACGCCGGCGGTGGTGGATGCCGGGTTCAAGGCCATGGCCAGCCGCTTCGTGAAATGGAATGCGGACGGGACGGTGGAGAAGGACGTCTGGGCCGCGACCGGCGGCGGCTACCGCGACGCGTTCGAGGAGTTCGCCAACGGCAAGATCGCGCTCTATTTGTCCGGCAGCTGGCAGCTCAGCCGGATGCAGAAGCAGATCGGCGACGCGTTCGACTGGGTGGCCGTGCCCGACCCGTGCGGCCCGGCGGCGTGCTCCGGGATGCCGGGGGGCGCCGCCTACGTCGCGCTGAAGCAGACCAAGAGCCCGAAGGAGGTCGCGGCCTTCCTGGACTACCTGGCGTCCGAGCCGGTCTATCGCGAGATGATGGCCCGGACGGTGAACGTGCCGGCGCATCTCGGGCTGCAGAAGGCCGGCGTGACGTACGAGCTGTCGCCCGCCGCCGGCGCCGCGATGCAGGTGTTCGTGCAGTCCGCCACCGCGCTGTCCCCGGTGGCGTACCAGTATCAGGGCTACCGGTACAACCGGGTAATCTTCGACGCGACCGTGGACCGGATCAGCCAGGCGATCGCCGGGCAGATCACGCTCGATCAGGCCTATGAGCGGATAACATCGGACATCGCGTCCCGGCTGGCGGCGGCGCAGCGGTAGCGCCGATGCCGCAACGGGTCAGCGCGTTGGCCTGGAGTGCCTGGGCGGCGATGATGAACCTGCCGGAGCGGCCGATGCGCTGGCTGCAGCTCCGGCTGCGCGGCGGGCGGATCGGCTGGCTGTTCGTCGCGCCCAACCTGGCCGTCTTCTCCGTCTTCACCTTCCTGCCGATCGCGATCAACTTCCATTACGCCGTGACCGGAGGCACCGCCCTGCTGCCGTCCGAGCGGCCGTATGTCGGCGCCGAGAACCTGCGGGAGCTGATGGCCTGCGGCGACTACCTGGAGCCCACGAGCTGCACCACCGACGTATTCTGGTTCGGCGTCTGGAACACCGCCAAGTTCGTCGTGTTCCAGGTCGGCTGCATGATCCTGCTCAGCCTCGTGACGGCGCTGGTGCTGAACCGGCGGATCATCGGCCGCGGGTTCTTCCGGGCCGTGTTCTTCTACCCGGTGCTGCTGTCGCCGGTGGTGGTCGCGCTGATCTGGAAGTGGATCCTGCAGCGCGACGGCGTGCTGAACGCTGCGCTGCAGGGCGCGGGCGCCACGCCGGTGAACTGGCTGCTCGACGCGCAATGGGCATTCTTCTGGACCGTGTTCGTCAGCATCTGGGCGCATATGGGGTTCTACACCCTGATCCTGCTCGCGGGCTTGCAGGCGATCCCGGCCGACATCTACGAGGCCGCCGCCATGGACGCGGCCTCCCCGTGGCGGGTGTTCCGCCGGCTCACCCTGTCGCTGCTGATGCCGAGCCTGCTCGTCGTCGTCGTGCTGGGCCTGATCCGCGCCGTGCAGATCTTCGACGAGGTGTACGTGCTCACCGGCGGCGGGCCCGGGAGTGCCACGACATTCCTGGTCGAGTTCATCTACAACACCGGGTTCGCGCAGCAGGTGCGCCAGTACGGGCTGGCCTCGGCGGCGTCGCTGCTGCTGGCGGGCGTGCTGCTGGTGCTGACCCTGGCGCAGCTCGGCCTCGTGCGTCGGGGCAAGTCCGGTGCGTAGGCTCGCGCGCTTCCTGGCCGCGACGCGCGGGCGCGGCCGCCCGGACTGGACGGATTGGGCGAGCTACGCCTACCTGCTGCTCGGCACAGCGCTGATGTTCGGCCCGGTGCTGTGGCTCGGCCTCAGCTCGCTGAAAAGCCCGGCGGCGCTGGTCGAATACCCGCCGACCCTGCTGCCTTGGGAGCAGGCGCGGGCGGCGGTGCCGGGCTACCCGAACCCGCTGCCGCTGTTCACCGTCACGTCCGGCGACCGGGCGGGGCAGGTGCTGGCGGAGGTCCGCCGGATCGGACTGCAGGCGCAGATGGTCGATCCGACGGCCGGCGGTCCCGTCATCCGCGTGCCGGCGCGCGACCGGACCAAGGTCATGCGCCTGCACGCGGCGTTCGAGAACTACGGCGACCTGATCGGCAAGTTCAGCTTCGGCCGATACCTCTACAACAGCGTGTTCATCACGACGGTGGCGACGCTCATCACCCTGCTGGTCAACTCCATGGCGGCCTTCGCGCTCAGCAAGTACCGGTTCGCCGGGCGCGACGCGGTGTTCCTGCTGATCCTCGCCACGCTCATGATCCCGCCCACCATCGTGCTGGTGCCGAACTACCTCATCGCCGCCCAGCTCGGCCTGGTGAACAGCCCCTGGGGCGTGATCTGGCCCGGCGTCGCCACCCCTACGGGCGTGTTCCTGCTGCGCCAGTACATGCTCTCCCTGCCGGACGACCTGATCGAGGCGGCGCGCATGGACAACGCCAGCGAGTGGCGCATCTACTGGCGCATCGTCCTGCCGCTCTCGGCGCCGGCCCTCGCGGTGCTCGCGATCTTCTCGGTCACGTGGCGCTGGAACGACTTCCTCTGGCCCATGGTCGTGCTGGACCGCAGCGAGAGCTTCACCCTGCCGCTGGCGCTCAACTCCTTCCAGGGCGAGCTGACGACGGCGTGGAACTACCTGCTCGCCATGACGGTCGCGACACTGGCGCCGGTGACGGTCGCGTTCCTGCTGCTGCAGCGCCACATCACCCAGGGCATCGCCTCGGCCGGCGTGAAATAAGGCAGATGTGATGGGGAGGCGGGCATGGCGACACTGAGCCTGCGCGGCATCGTCAAGCGCTTCGGCGCGCTCGACGTCATCCGCGACGTCGGGTTCGATGTGGCGGACGGCGAGTTCGTCGTGTTCGTCGGCCCGTCCGGCTGCGGCAAGTCCACGCTGCTGCGCATCATCTGCGGGCTGGAGACGGCAACGGGCGGCGACGTGCTGATCGACGGCGACAGGGTGAACGACCTGCCGGCCGCGCGCCGCGGCCTCGCCTTGGTGTTCCAGTCCTACGCGCTCTATCCGCACATGACGGTGTATCAGAACATGGCGTTCGGCCTGGAGAACCTGGGCATGCCGCGCGCGCAGGTCGCCAGCCGCGTGGCCGAGGCCGCTCGCATGCTGCGGCTCGATGACCTGCTCGCCCGCAAGCCCACCGCGCTCTCCGGCGGGCAGCGCCAGAGGGTCGCGATCGGCCGCGCGATCGTGCGGGAGCCGCGCATGTTCCTGTTCGACGAGCCGCTGTCCAACCTCGACGCCGAGCTGCGCGTGGGGATGCGCGGCGAGATCGCCCAGCTGCATCGCCGCCTCGGGACCACGATGATCTACGTCACGCATGACCAGGTCGAGGCGATGACGATGGCCGACAAGATCGTGGTGCTGCGCGCCGGCAAGGTGGAGCAGGTCGGCCCGCCGCTGGAGCTGTACAACAACCCGGCCAACCAGTTCGTCGCCGGGTTCATCGGCTCGCCGCGCATGAACTTCCTGTCGGGCACGGTGGCGGAGGCCGGTCCGGACGGCATCGCGGTCGCGATCCCGGGCGTGGGCACGCTGCACGCCACGGCCCGGGGCGTGAAGGTGGGCGCCGCGGTGACGGTCGGGATACGGCCCGAGCATGTCCGGGCCGGGCCGGGGGCGAACGCCGTCGTGGGCGAGGTCGCCATGGTGGAGCAGCTCGGCGGCATGAGCACCATCCGCCTGGCCGCCCCCGACATCACCGTGCAGGTCGCCGGGCAGACGCCGCTCCAGTACGGTGACACCGCCGAGCTTCACCTGCCGGCGGAGGCGCTGCACGTGTTCGACGCCGAGGGCGCGGCGGTGGCGCGCGCATGACGCCCATCCAGGGCGCGCGGCTGATCGGGACGACGGAGCGCGGCGTGCTGCTCGACTGCGGCGGCGGCATGACCTGCCGGGTCAGCCTGCTCGGCCCGGCGCTCGCGCGGGTGCTGTTCCTGCGCGACGGCGCGGCGCGGCTCGACCGGACTTGGACCGTGCCGGCCTTCGGCGCCGACGACGTGCCGTGGGAGGGCCGCGACCGGCTGGACGAGAGCAGTTGGCCGGCGCCCGAGCTGGTGGTCGAGCACGCGCCGGACTGCATCACGATCGCCACCGGCGCGCTGCAGGTCGAGATCGGCCTCGACCCGTTCCGCCTGATATGGCGCCTGCCGGACGGCCGGGCCTTCGCGCAGGACCGGGCGAAGCACCCCTACCGGTTCGGCCAGGCCCGCCCCGGACTGCGCCACCACCTCGCCCGGCATCCGGGGGACCGCTATTACGGGCTCGGCGACAAGACCGGTCCGCTCGACCTGCACGGCCGCCGGCTGCGGATCGCGATGCTGGACAGCCTCGGCTACGATCCCCGCACCGGCGATCCGCTCTACAAGCACTGGCCGTTCCTCATCACGCAGGACGGCGCGACCGGCGGCGCCTACGGCATGTATTACGACAACGGCGCCACGGCCGCCTTCGACCTCGGCGCCGAGCACGACAACTATTACGGGCCGTACCGCAGCTATGAGGCCGAGGACGGCGATCTCGACTACTACGTCTTCCTCGGCCCTGCCCTGCGCGACGTGACGCCGGCGTTCCTGAGCCTGACCGGCCGCACCGCCCTGCCGCCGCGCTGGACCCTCGGCTACGCACAGACCACCATGGCGCTGGCGGACGCGGCGGACGCACAGACCAAGATCGAGGCCTTCATCGAGCGGTGCGGGACCGAGCGCATCCCCATCAGCTCGTTCCATTTCGGCTCCGGCTACACCTCGATCGGGCCGCGCCGCTACGTGTTCCACTGGAACCGGGTCAAGTTCCCGGACCCGGCCGGGCTGATGCGCCGCTTCCACGCGGCTGGGATTCAGGTGGTGGCGAACCTCAAGCCCTGCCTGCTGGACGACCATCCCGGCTATCCCCAGGCCGAGGCCGCCGGCGCCTTCGTCCGTGATGCGGGGTCGGGCCGTCCGGTCCTCACGCAGTTCTGGGACGGCGAGGGCGCGCATATCGATTTCACCAACCCCGCCGGCATAGACTGGTGGCAGGACGGGCTGCGGACCCAGGTCCTCGAGCCCGGCATCGACGTCGGCTGGAACGACAACAACGAGTACGGCCTGTGGGACGAGGGCGCCGAGTGCGACGGCTTCGGCCGCCCCGTGCGGCTTGAGCTGGTGCGCGCCGTGCAGCCGCTGCTGATGACGCGCGCCACGCTCGAGCAGCAGCGCGCGAGCCGCCCGGACCTGCGCCCGTTCACCATCTCCCGCGCCGGCTGCCCCGGCATCCAGCGCTACGCCCAGACCTGGAGCGGGGACAACACCACGAGCTGGGACAGCCTGCGATGGAACCTGCGCACCGGGCTGACCACCAGCCTGTCCGGGATGCTGAACACCGGGCACGACGTGGGCGGCTTCACCGGCCCGGTGCCGTCGCCCGAGCTGCTGGTGCGCTGGACCCAGGCGGGCCTGCTGCACCCCCGGTTCATCATGAACTCCTGGAAGCCGGACGGGGTATACAACAGCCCCTGGCTGCACCAATCGGCGCTGCCGGCGATCCGCGGCGCGATCCGGCTGCGCTACCGGCTGATCCCCTACCTCTACAGCCTCATGCACGCGGCCGCGCGCGACGGCGAGCCCGTGCTGCGCCCCACCTTCCTGGAGTCCGGCGCCGATCCGCGCTGCTTCGACGACTGCGACGAGTTGATGGTCGGGCCGTTCCTGCTGGCGGCGCCTGTCGTCGCAGCCGGGCAGCGGGCGCGGGCACTCTACCTCCCTGACGAGCCGGAAACCTGGTTCGATTTCTACACGGAGGAGCGCCTGCAACCCGGCGCCGACGCGACGCTCGCAGCGCCGCTCGACCGTCTGCCGCTCGTGGTGCCCGTAGGCGCGATCATCCCGTTCACCGACGCGCCGGACGACTTCTCCCGCCTGCACGACGAGCCGTCCCGCTGCGTCCGCGTGTTCCCCGGCGCCGGCACGGGAGCGAGCCGGTTCGTGCTGACGGAGGATGACGGCGTATCCACCTCCAGCTCCCGTGCGATGCTGAACTTCGCCCTGTCATGGACGCTTGACGAGGTGCGCGTGACCCTA
>JBBSIT010000084.1:0-10154 GCA_038231995.1 Acetobacterales bacterium
GCGGGACGCTCTATCGTGCGGCGCTCGAAGGCGGCACCGTGGCGCTCGGGCGGCCTATCGGGCGGATTGCGCCGGGCTGCCGCGCCGACCTCGTCGTGCTCGACCCGGCGGCGCCCAGCCTGCTCGCGCGCGACGGCGACGCGCTGCTGGATGGCTGGCTGTTCGCGGCGAGCACGTGCCCGGTGCGGGACGTGGTGGCCGGCGGGCGCATGGTGGTCCAAGCTGGCCGGCACGTCGCGGAGGAGGCGATCCTGGCGCGCTACGCCGCCTGTCAGCGCCGCCTGCTCGCGTGAATGGAGTCCCCGCCATGCCACATGACCGCTTCAGCAACTCGCGCATGATCCGTGCCCCGCGCGGCCCCGAGCGCACGGCGCGGAGCTGGGGCGCGGAAGCGGCCATGCGGATGCTGATGAACAACCTCGACCCCGACGTGGCCGAGCGTCCGGACGAGCTGGTGGTCTATGGCGGGATCGGCCGTGCCGCGCGCGACTGGGACAGCTTCGAGCGCATCGTGGCCTCGCTGCGCACCCTGGAGCCGGATGAGACGCTGCTGGTGCAGTCGGGCAAGCCGGTCGGCGTGTTCCGCACCCATCTCGACGCGCCGCGCGTGCTGCTCGCCAACAGCAACCTGGTGCCGCACTGGGCGACCTGGGCGCATTTCCACGAGCTGAATCGGCGCGGTCTGATGATGTACGGCCAGATGACCGCGGGAAGCTGGATCTACATCGGCAGCCAGGGCATCGTGCAGGGCACCTACGAGACCTTCGTCGAGGCGGGCCGCCAGCATTACGGCGGCGACCTGACGGGACAATGGATATTGACCGGCGGCCTGGGCGGCATGGGCGGCGCGCAGCCCTTGGCGGCGGTCATGGCCGGGGCGAGCTGCCTCGCCGTGGAATGCCAGGCGTCGCGCATCGAGAAGCGGCTGGCGTCGCGCTATCTCGACCGGCAGGCGGCCAGCCTCGACGAGGCGCTCGCGATTATCGCGTCCGAGCACGCGGCGGGCCGGCCGGTCTCGGTCGGGCTGCTGGGCAACGCGGCCGAGGTGTTCCCCGAGATCGCCCGCCGGGTCCGCGCGGGCGACCGGGCGGCGCGGCCCGGCATGGTGACGGACCAGACCTCCGCGCACGACCCGCTGAACGGCTACCTGCCCGCGGGCTGGACGAATGTGGAGCACGACCGGCGCCGGGTCGCGGACCCGGCCGGCACCGAGGCGGCGGCGAAGGCGTCCATGGCCGTGCAGGTCCACGCCATGCTGGAGCTGCACCGCATGGGCATCCCCACGCTCGACTACGGCAACAATATCCGCCAGATGGCCAAGGAGGTCGGCGAGGCCGACGCGTTCGAGATACCCGGCTTCGTGCCGGCCTACATCCGGCCGCTGTTCTGCCGCGGCATCGGCCCGTTCCGCTGGGTCGCGCTGTCCGGCGACCCCGAGGACATCTACCGCACCGACGCGAAGGTGCGGGAGCTGATCCCGGACGATCCGCATCTGCATCGCTGGCTCGACATGGCGCGCGAGCGCATCCAGTTCCAAGGATTGCCCGCGCGCATCTGCTGGGTCGGGCTGGGGCAGCGGCACCGGCTCGGCCTCGCGTTCAACGAGATGGTGGCGAGCGGCGAACTGAAGGCGCCGATCGTGATAGGGCGCGATCACCTGGACAGCGGCAGCGTCGCCAGCCCGAACCGGGAGACCGAGGCGATGCGCGACGGCTCGGACGCGGTGAGCGACTGGCCGCTGCTGAACGCGCTGCTCAACACGGCATCCGGCGCCACCTGGGTCAGCCTGCACCATGGCGGAGGCGTCGGCATGGGCTTCTCGCAGCACGCGGGCATGGTCGTGGTGGCCGACGGAACGCCCGAGGCTGCGGGCCGTCTCGCACGCGTGCTGTGGAACGACCCGGCGACCGGCGTAATGCGCCACGCCGACGCCGGCTACGAAAGCGCCATTGACTGCGCGCGCGAGCAGGGATTGAAGCTGCCCTTCCTGGCCTAGTAATTGCTACATTACGAACGAACACGTTCCAAAGGAGCCGCCCATGCGCCGCCGTCAACTCGTCCTCGCCGGAGCAGCATCGCTCGCCATGCCGGCCATCGTCCGTGCCCAGGGCGCCTCGATGCCGAAGGTCATCATCGGAATGTCGGGCTGGACCGGCTTCGCGCCGCTGACGCTCGCCGAGCAGGCCGGGCTGTTCAAGGCCAACGGGTTGGACGTCGAGACGAAGTTCGTGCCGCAGGTCGGGCGCAACCTGGCGCTCGCGTCCGGCGCGCTGAACTGCGTGGTGACGACGGTGGACACCATGATCACCTGGTCGTCCGCCGGGCTGCCGCTCACGCAGGTGCTGGTGCTCGACCGGTCCAAGGGCGGCGACGGCATCGGGGTGCGGCCCAATATCGGCAGCATCAAGGACCTGCGCGGCAAGACGATCGCGGTCGATGGCGCGGGCACCACGCCGTATTTCATGCTGTCCTACGTGCTGCGGCAGAACGGCCTGTCCGTGCGCGACGTGACCACCTCCACCTTGGCGCCGCAGCCGGCGGCGCAGGCCTTCGTCGCCGGGCAGTTCGACGCGGCGAGCACCTACGAGCCGTATCTGTCGCAGATACGGTCGATGGGCGCGGACAAGGGCCGGGTGCTGGTGACGACGCTGGATTACCCCGTGGTGGTGGACACGCTGGCGCTGCAGCCTGACTTCATCGCCAAGAACCCCGGCGTCGCGCCCGCGCTCGTCAAGAGCTGGTTCGACGCGCTCGACATGATCCAGCGTGAGCCCGACCGCTCCTACGAGATCATGGGCAAGCGCATCAACCAGGACGGCCCGGCGTTCAAGGCTTCCGCCGCCTACATCGAGTGGCAGGACCGCGCGAAGAACCAGGCCTACATGCGCGACGGACTGCCCGCGTTCATGCGCGAGGCCGCCGTGGTGCTGAAGGAGACGGGAGTCACGCGCACGGATGCCGACTTGAGCAAGCTGCTCGACCCGCAGTTCATCGTGTAAGCCCTTGCGACCACTCGTCCCCGTCTCCGCCCCGGCGCGCATCGCGCTGGGGACGGCGTTCTTCGTCGTGTTCCTCGCGGCCTGGGCGGCGGCGACCAGCAGCGGCTGGGTGCCGCCGCTGTTCCTCGCATCCCCGCTGCGCGCGGCCGGGAGCGGCTGGACGCTGATGACGGAGTTCGGCTTCGGCGCCGATATCGCCGTGACAGTCTGGCGCGTCGTCGGCGGGTTCGTACTCGCGGCGGTGGTCGGCGTGCCGCTCGGGCTGGCCATGGGCGCGTTCAAGCCGGTCGAGGCGTTCTTCGAGCCGTTCATCAGCTTCGCGCGCTACCTTCCTGCCAGCGCGTTCATCCCGCTGCTGATCCTGTGGGCCGGGATCGGCGAGGCCCAAAAACTTTCCGTCATCTTCCTCGGCAGCTTCTTCCAGATCGTCATCATGGTCGCGGTCTCGGCCGGGGCGACGCGGATGGACCTGGTCGAAGCCGCCTACACGCTCGGGTCGCGTCCCGGGAGCGTGGTGCGCCGGGTCATTCTGCCGGCGTCGGCGCCCGCCGTGATGGAGACCTTGCGGCTCGTGCTGGGCTGGGCGTGGACCTACGTGATCGTCGCCGAGCTGGTCGGTGCCAGCAGCGGCATCGGCCACATGATCATGGACAGCCAGCGGCTGATGGACACCGGGCAGATGATCTTCGGCATCGTCACGATCGGGGTGATCGGGCTCGTCACCGATCTCGGCTTCCGCGCGCTGAACCGCCGCCTGGTCCCCTGGGCGACGCTGTGACCGCGCTGGCGCTGCAGGGCTTATCCCGCAGCTTCCCTGGCCGGCAGGGCCAATCGCCCACCGTCGCTTTGCTGCCGACCGACCTTGCCGTGTCGCAGGGCGAGTTCGTGGCGATCCTCGGTCCCAGCGGGTGCGGCAAGAGCACCTTGCTGCGCATCGTCGCCGGGCTGGACCGGCCGAGCGCGGGCGAGGTGGAGCTGAACGGCCGGCCGGTGACCGGCCCCGGCGCTGACCGCGGCATGGTGTTCCAGTCCTACACGCTGTTCCCCTGGCTGAGCGTGGAGCAGAACATCCGCTTCGGCCTGGTGGAAGCCGGGGTGCCGCCGGCCGAGCAGCAGCGGACCGCAGCCCGGCTGATCCAGCGCGTCGGCCTGCGCGGCTTCGAGCGGCACTGGCCGCGGCAGCTCTCCGGCGGCATGCAGCAGCGCGTCGCCCTCGCCCGCGCGCTCGCGCCAGACCCGGCGATCCTGCTGCTCGACGAGCCCTTCGGCGCCCTCGACCACCAGACGCGCGAGCTAATGCAGGAGCTGCTGGCCGAGATCTGGATGGGCGAGGAGGGCGAGCGCAAGACGGTGCTGTTCGTCACCCACGACATCGACGAGGCCGTGTTCCTCGCAAGCCGCGTCTGCGTCATGTCCGCGCGGCCCGGCCGCATCAAGCTCGACCTTCCGATCGAGCTGCCGTTCCCGCGCGCCTACACGGTGAAGACGGCGCCGGAGTTCGTGGCGCTCAAGGCCCGGCTGACCGAGGAGATCCGCGAGGAGGTGCGCCGGGCGGCGGCTCAGGCGGACGCCTCGGCAGCGTAGAGCGGCGCCGGCGTAGTTGCCCGGTTCCAATTTCGCCGGGTTGCCCCCTCTGATCGCTACTTAGCTTCTCTAAATCCAACGTTGCACTGCCTCGGCAGTGTCGCTCGGCTTCGTATTGAAGCAAAGCTTCGCTTGAGGCGCGTGCTCGTGGACAACATTGATGAGCTTCTCGAATAGAAGGAAGTTCGTCGATATAGTCCGCATTCCTGCCCCGATGACGACGCAGTCGAACCGCTTCTGTGTCAGCCGATCTTGAACGACGGACTCCGCCGTGTCCCCAAAGTCGGTGAGGCAGAGTTCCGCGTCGTAACCGAGCTGATTCAAACGATCGATGTCGGCTTTGAGCGCGGTCAGGACCTTCTCGGCATCCAATCCGGGATAGGCGGCGTACGCGGGATCGGAGAAATCGATCAGGGTTGGCTGCAATCCAACCGACAAGACACTCTTGTTCGCCATGATCCCCACCCCAATCGGCATTGCCATCTAAACCGGGACGCTACCAGCATCGAAGGCCGGCTTCTATCCGATATCGTTTCGGAATAAGCTCCGCCAGCTCAGGGGAGAAACGCGTTATGAACAAAGTGATCACCTTCGGCCTCGCGCTGGCCGGATTGACCGTCAGTCCCGCCATCATGGCGCAGGACGCCGGCCTTGCCAGGCCGAACATGGTGCGGAAGCAAGTCGTCGAGGGGATGCCGAGAGGCGACCGGCAAGAGGTGAGCGTCATGACCGCGAGCTTCAAACCGGGCGACCGGACCGTGTTCCACACGCACCGCTTCCCCGTGACGGTCTACATCATGGAGGGCGCGTTCACCCTCGAACTGGACGGGCGCGAGCCGGTCGTGGTCAAGGCAGGGGAGTCGTTCATCGAGCCGCCGAACGTGAAGATGACCGGCTACAACCGCAGCGTCGCCGATCCGATCAAGCTCGTGATCTTCTACGTCGGCGACCCGGACACGCCGTTCCTCGACCCGATCCATTAGGCCGCGGACTCGCGGACGCGGGGCCGCAGCCCCACTCAGTGCCCGTCCGAGAATGCGTCGCCCCGGGGCGGCCCTCACGGCCCGCGGATAGGCGGCCTGAGAGCCAGCAGCTGATGCATCAGCTCGATCGAGGCCTCCCGCGAATACGGAGGCGGGCCGGCCCAGGCCTCGCCGCGCCCCGTTGCAGCTTGGGCGGCAACCGGGGGCGGAGCTTGGGATGGGTCGGCGAGGGACGGCGCCGCGCCCGGAGCCTGTGCCGCCCGGGTGCAGAGCGCCGCTATGTCCGCAGGCGTGCGCCGCTTCCAGGGATGGTTGCCGAGCAGGGTCAGCAGGCCCAGGTCGCGGCAGATCTCAGTGATGACCTCCGCCACCGGCCGGTCCCCGATCTCGTCGTCCAGCTCCGGCGCGTCCAGCCGCTCATGCAGCTCGGTCCCCAGCGCCTCCGCGTCCGCACCCCCCGCCTCGCGCTGGATCGCGTCCTCCACCTCGCGGATGATCCGCCTGCGCGCCGCCGCGCGCTGCCGGCCGGCGTCGGCGCGCGGCGGCAGCGGCTCGGCGAGCTTGCGCGCGAGGGCGACCGTGCGGCGCACGGCGCGGCTGATGCGGTCGAACGCGGCCGCGGCCTGCACGGGGACGGCGGCCGGCTCCCCTGCCTGGCTCTCCGGATCAGCCCCGGCCGTGGCCTGCTGAGGAACAGCGCGGGCAAGGCCCATGCCTATGTCGATCAGCTCGTGCAGCACCGCCCGGTAGTAGAGGGCGTCCTCGGCCTGCTGGTCGGCCGGATCGGCCGGGTAGGGGAGGGAGGCGGCGGAGGGCATGGACGGGTTAGGGAGTTTATCCCCTCACGGTGTCAAGCGCCCGATGCCTCGAACGGGCACCGCTGGACTTCACCCTTCCTAAACTCCGCCCCCGTAGGGTCGCGCCCATGCGCAGACCCCTCCTGCTCGCCGCCGCCGTGGGCGCCACCCTCCTCGCCCACCCGGCCGCGGCCGACTGCACGGAGGCCGCCGCCGAGGCGGAGCGCGCCCATGGAATCCCGCCCGGCCTGCTGCTCGCCATCGGCCGAGTCGAGAGCGGGCGCTACGACCCGGCGCGCAACGCGGTCTCCCCCTGGCCCTGGTCGGTGAACGCCGGCGGCCAGGGCTGGTACTTCGCCGACCTCGCCGCCGCCACCGCCCACGTCGCCAAGCTGCAAGACCAGGGCGTCCGCTCGATCGACGTCGGCTGCTTCCAGGTCAACCTGATGCACCACCCCGGCGCCTTCGCCTCCGCCGCCGAGGGCTTCGACCCGGCGCGCAACGCCGACTACGCCGCCCGCTTCCTCGTCTCGCTCTACGCCAAGACCGGCGACTGGCCCGCCGCCGCCGCCCGCTACCACTCCGCGACGCCCGGATTCGCCGACGCCTATCGCGCCCGCGTCCTGGCCGCCTGGGGCGGCGCCGCCGTGGCGAGCGACTCGCCGTACCGTCCGGCCCGGCTGCCCGGCATCGTGCTGGCCTCGGGCATGCGCGTGTTCGTCCCGGGCGGGTCGGAGCCGCCGCGGCCCGGCCTGCCGCGGGTGTTCACGCCGGGTCACGCGCCGCTTCGATAGCGGCGGCGAGAAGCGTCTGGCCGCTTCACGCTCCCTTAACCTTTGTCGCGCAGGATGAGTCTCAGCGGGCCGGATCAGGCCGCCGCAGAACCGCCGCCAGAATGCCGGCACCCCAGGTTGAACCGCTGCAAGGCCGCGGGCCTGCAGGACACATGGAGTCTCCGATGCTCGAAACCATCACCACGATCAAGGCTATCTGGGCTCTCCGCAGCGATGAGCGCGGCGTGACCGCCATGGAGTACGGCCTGATTGCCGCGCTGATCGCCACCGTGCTGATCACCACCATGACGACGCTGGGCACCAAACTCAACACGATGTTCGGCAAGATCTCCACCGCGTTGGGCGCCTAGCAGCCGGTGGCCCAAACACGATGGCGCGGCCAGGCTGCGCTGTCGTGGCCCGGCAGAACACGATGACGATGGCGACGTCCTTTCCTCCTCTTGGCCCGGCTCTGATCGGCATGGCCGTCGCACTATTGGCCTACGCAGGGCTGCGAGATGTGGCAACCCGCCGCATCCCGAACTGGGTATCCTTGCTAGTCGCCCTGCTCGGTGCGGCGCTGCGGATCGGGGACGAGCAGCTCGTCCCCAGCCTCGCCGCAGCATCGGCCGTGTTCGGCTGCATGGTCCTGATGTGGCGCCGCGGATGGATCGGCGGCGGCGACGTCAAGCTGCTGGCCGCCACGTCGCTGCTCGTTCCGCCGACTGCCGTGCTGAACCTGCTGCTCGCCGTCTCGCTCGCAGGTGGCGTGCTCTCCGCGGCCTACCTGCTGATGACCCGCCTGGGCCTGCCCGCGATGCGGACGGCCTCCCGCGTCCCCCTGCGGCGCGTGCTGCAAGCCGAAGCCTGGCGCATCCGCCGCCGCGGCCCGCTGCCCTACGCCTGCGCCATCAGCGCGGGCGGCCTGATCACCCTTTACGGAGGCTAGACCGGCGATGCTGCTCCGCGTGGCGCTGCTCGGATTGATGACGCTGGCCCTCGGCGGCTTCGGATTCGTCGCTTGGTTCAGCCTGCAGCCGCCGCCCCCGGTCGTGGCCGACGCACCCGCGCCGCCCCCGCCGCCCGTGCTCCGCGCCGTGCTCGCCGCCGCCTCCTCGCTCCGCCCCGGCGCGCTGCTGAAGCCCGAGGACCTCGTGGCCCTCCAGGTCGTCGAGGCCGACGCGCCGGAGGGCGCCCGCCCGGACACCGTGCAGGCCCGGTCCGAGCTGATCGGCGCCATGCTGCGCCGCGCCGTCGGCGAGAAGCAGCCGCTGCTGCCGGCCGACATCCTGCGTCCTGGCGACCACGGCTTCCTCGCCGCGGTGCTCCGCCCCGGCATGCGCGCCACCACCGTCGGCGTCGATGCCGTCAGCGGCACCGCCGGCCTGATCTGGCCCGGCGACCGCGTGGACCTCGTGCTGACCCAGGCGCTGGACGACGCCGCCCTGCCGCAGGGCCGCCGCGTGCTCGGCGAGACCGTGATGGCCGACCTCCGCGTCATCGCGATCGACCAGCAGCTCATGCAGGGCGCAACGCCGGGCAGCGCCAACGTCGACTCGAACCGCACCGTGACCCTGGAGGCGACGCCCGCCCAGGTCGAGCGCGTCGCCGTCGCCACCCGCCTCGGCAAGATCTCGCTCGCCGTCCGTCCGGGCGGGACGGCCCAGGCCGACGCCGCGGCGCCCGGCGCGGAGACGGCCGGCACGAAGGCCGGCACAGCGGCCGACCCGGCCCGCCTCGCCTCCACCACGACCTGGGGCGCCGACGTCTCCCCCGGTCTCGTCCAGCAGCGCCCGGGCAGCACCGGCACGCTGCGCGTCTTCCAAGGAACGGCTGAAGGAAAGGAGTATAAATTCCCATGACAAAAACTGTCATAGCTCGAACGCTCACCGCGCTGGCCCTGCTCGCCCAAGGTCTCGCCCCGGCGGCGGCGGCGCCCCCTGCGCCTCCCGCGGCGATCTCGCTGGAGGCGGGAAGCGGCCGCGTCATCACGCTGTCCGCCCCCGCCGCGAGCGTGTTCGCCGCCGATCCGAAGGTAGCCGAGGTGCGCCCGGCCAGCCCCACCAGCCTGTTCGTGTTCGGCGTCGCCCCCGGCCATACCACCATCGCCGCCCTGTCCGCCACCGGCGCCCCGGTCGGCCACTACGAGGTCGTCGTGCGCTCGTCCTCCTTCAACGCGACCGAGGCCACCGCGGCGATCCGCCTCGCCCTGCCGGGCCGCTCCGTCACGGTCGAGCCGACGCCCGACGGCGTGGCGCTGTCCGGCACCGTGACCAGCGCCGGGGAGGCCGAGCGGGCCGTGCGCGCCGCCCGCGGCTTCCTCTCGGAGAAGCAGACCGTCACCAACCGGATGCAGGTGCAGTCCGCCATCCAGGTGAACCTGCGCGTGCGCATCGCCGAGATGTCCCGCACCCTCACGCGCGAGCTGGGCGTGAACTGGCAGGCGCTCGGCAGCCTCGGCCGCTACGGCGCCATCGGCTTCTCCTCGGTCAACCCGCTGGCGACCCTGGGGGCGCTGGCGAACAGCATCAGCGGCGGCTACCAGAAGCAGACCTTCAGCGGCCCGGCCCGCACGAGCTTCACCGACGTGAACGCCATGATCGACGCGCTGTCGCAGGACCAGCTCGTGCGCATCTTGGCCGAGCCGAACCTCACCGCCATGAGCGGCGAGACTGCCAGCTTCCTGGTCGGCGGCGAGTTCCCGATCCCGGTCGCCCAGCAGAACAACTCGACGACGATCGAGTTCAAGCAGTACGGCATCAGCCTGGCCTTCGTGCCCACCGTCGTCGGCGCCGACCGCATCAGCATCCATGTCCGCCCCGAGGTCAGCCAGCTCTCGGACCAGGGTGCCATCCGCCTGTCCTCCTCCAACTCCAGCATCCAGGTCCCAGCGCTGACGGTCCGCCGGGCCGAGACGACGGTGGAGCTGGGCTCCGGCCAGAGCTTCGCGATCGCCGGGCTGCTGCAGGACAACGCCAAGCTGACCGGGCTCGGCCTGCCGTTCCTGGGCGACATCCC
>JBBSIT010000085.1:0-10124 GCA_038231995.1 Acetobacterales bacterium
CCTCCCGCTCGGCTGCGAACGTCTGGTCGGCTGCGAAGCGCGCCTCCCGCTCGACTGCGAACGCCTGGTCGGCTGCGAAGCGCGCCTCCCGCTCGACTGCGAACGCCTGGTCGGCTGCGAAGCGCGCCTCCCGCTCGGCTGCGAACGCCTGGTTGGCCGCCTGCAACCAGCTATCGGCCTCGCTGAGCTGCCGCGAAAGGTCGGCCATCTCGCGCCTCAGGTCGGCGGCCTCCTGGCTCAGGTCGGCGATCTGCCGCTCGGGATGGTGGATCTCCGTCCGGGTCCAGGGAAAAACGTCCCGCGCGTTCGGCCCGGCCGCCGCCGCGCGGGTGGGTGCTGCCAGCGCCGGCAGCACCGCGTCCCCGCGCCGGTTCGCCTCGACCACGCTATGCAGATCCAGGGTTTCCTCCTGCGACGCGTGCTCCCGGTAGCGCCTCGGCAGGCCAAGCAGGTTGCTCAGCAAATTGTCCGGATGCACCAGCGATAGCCCGCGTCGGCCCACCTGGCTGTTGGTCGGCAGCGCCGCGGCGGCCGCCGTGCCCGTGCGGGCAAACAGCAGCGCGTTCTGTGCGTACCACCAGTTGACGTCGGGATCGTTCCACAGCTCGGCCCGCAGCGGGTCGAAGCACTCGAATCCCTGGCCGCGGAACAGGATCGACCAGTATTCCGGCCACTGCTCGTTCACGTGGTTCGTGCCGTACTGGAACGGAACCGCGGCCGAGAACAGCACGGCGTTGCCGAGCGAGGCCAGCTCCGCCACGAGGGACGGCGCCCGTGTGTGCGGCAGGTGCTCGGCCACCTCCATGCAGATGACCAAGTCGAATAGCTGGGCCGCCCGGCTGCCGAGCATGTCCGGGATCGCCTCCGTCGCGAGGTCGGCGGGGATGAACCGGTCGCGGTCGATTAGGAGCGACGCCGGATCGACGTACTCGCCGTCCGTGCCGAATACCTCGTCCGCCCCGAGCTCAAGGCCGGCGCGCAGCCACGTGCCAACGCCGCATCCCACGTCCAGCAGGCGCCTTGGGCGCAGTAGGGGAAAGACGCGGCCCAGGACCACGCGCGCCGACGCGAGGCTGGACGCTGCCTGGCCCTCGAAGAACGCTGCGTCGTATACCTGGTCGCTCATCCGGGGTCCCCCAGGAACGCCCGGATGCGCCCGATGCTCTCGGCCGGGAACGCGTGGTCCCAATCGGTCGGCCAGTCGACCTGGGCGCCTGCGAGGCGTTCGTCGATCTCGCCCACCCGCGCCACCGCCTGCACTAGGCCATCGACGATACCGCCCACGGTTGGCCGCACGCCGATGAGGTTGGTGGAGATCGCCTGCAGCCGCTCGGAGGTCTTGTTGGCGAGCGTGTTCGTTACCGCCCACATGCCCGCCGAGGCCATCTCGATCGGCACGAGGCTCGGATGCGGCGTCAGCATCAGCGAGAGCCCGACATCGAAGCTGGGCATCATGCGGATGTATTCCTGGAGGCTGGTCTTTGGCACCAGCTCGAACGGCAGGCCTGGCTTCAGCTCGAGCGTGTTGCCGCCCATGGAGCCGATGCCGTGGAACGACCAGCCCGAAAGGTCCACGCGCGAATCCTGCACCAGCGCGGCGAGCGACATCATGCCGAGTTCGAACAGGTTGCGCGACGCGTGCTCCTCCTGCCTCGAGTAGAACAGCAGGCGGCGGCGGGTGCGGGTGAGCTGGTCGCGGGTCGGGTGGAAGGTCTGGATCGCATTGCTGAAAACGGCCGCATCCGCCTCGCCGCCGGGGTTCGCGAATATGCCGATACGCTCGCGGCGGAAGAAGTCCTGCAGCAGTTCGGTCGAGAACAGCGTCACCTGCGGAAATGTGTATGCTTCCTGGAACAGGGCGCTGATCGAGTTCATTGCCATGAAGAACGGTTCGTATTCCTGCGCCATGAACAGGAAGCGCTTCTCGTTGAGGTGCTGCGCGGTGTGGTGAGCGACGTGAGCGGCCCAGCAATTGGTCGCGACGAAGCGGTCATCGGGATTGACTTCGACTGGGATCGTGCGGTCCCAGCGCGAGATGACCTCGACCTCGTCGAACAGGGTCGTGAGCCCGGGGTATTTCTGGATCTTGGTGCGCCAGCCCTCCATGTCCCACTCGGTGTTCTCGTGCAGGATGATGCGCGTGCGGTAACCCTCGCGGCGCAGGCGCAGAGCCAGGTTGAACATCCCGATATAGCCGCCGAAGACGTAATCGAAGTTGATCGTGGCGAGCAACAGGTTCACCCGTTTCGGGTGGCGCTCGGAGATGTCGGGCGTGAGCGGCTTGATGTTGTGATGGATCCACTTCGTTGTGCCGTATTCCAGCACCGGGACGATGCCGGGATCGCCTGGCTGCCCCGACGGCGGGGCCGGGGCAGCTTGCCGGCCCCGACGACTGTGCCGAGCAGCGGCCGCCCTGGGTTGCCGATCTGCTGCTGGACCAGATGGCCCTGCTTGCGGCGCAGTGCGATGTTGCGGAGCCGCGCGCCGGCCATCGACCAGAGCAGCAAGCCCTCGAGGTTGAGGGTGCGGCGCCGGGCGCGCATGGCGGCGACCTTTTCGCCGAGGGCGGCACGCATCGACGTGTCGTAGCGCGTGAACCGCTTGAGCGCCGCGCGCCGCTCCGGCGGCAGGTCCGGGTTGCGGAGCAGCAATGTCCGCGCGAGCACGACCTTCTGGGTGACGAATACATGGTCGTCGGCCGCCTGCTTGAGCAGCTGGGCGGCCACCGTGGTCACCTCGCTCGGGCGCCGTCCGGCGCGCACCAACGTCGCAAGTGCGGACAGCGCGCCCGTCCCCTTGTAGTAGTTGTGGCCGATGACGCCCTCCGTGTGCTGGACGTAATCGTACAGCGGGCGGTCGACATAGCCGATGCTGCCCTTCAGCAGGGCGACAAGGCCGATCCAGTGGTCGTGGAATGCCGGGCCGACTTGCCTGGGGAACGGCAGCACGTCCGCCAGCAGCGAGGCGCGGAACAGGCTCGCGGCGCCGGTGACCGTGTTGGCGACCATCAGCGTCGGCAGGTCGGTGTAGTTGTTCTGGCGCTTGCTCCAGAACGTCTCGGACATGACGAGGCCGTCTTCGTCCACCACGCGGGCATCGCTGAAGACCAGCTGGTTGTCGTTCCGGAACGCCGCGAGCAGCGTCTCGATCTTGTCCGGGCGCCAGACGTCATCCTGGTCGCACAGCGCGATGAAGTCGGCGTCGGCGGGCGCGCGGCTCAACGCGTTCTGGAAGTTGTCGTAGAAGTTCAGCCGGGCGCGGCTCTGGAACAGCACGAACCGCTCGTCGCCCTTCACCGCGAGCCGGACGCGGTCCCAGTGCTCGTTCGAGGTGTTGTCGTCGGTGATGATGCAGACCCAATTCGTGTGCGTCTGGGCCTGCAGCGAGGCAACCTGCGCGTAAAACAGCTCGATGGGCGGCCTGAAGGTCGCCATGCAGATCGCGACGCGAGGCCCTTCGCCAGGCCAGTTCACCGCGGTCGGCATCGCGTGATGCCCGGCACGCAGCCGAATGCGGCCGAGCGGCCGTTCGATCGTTTGGCCATTCTCCAGCGTGGCGCGCAACGTGACCTCTTCTTCCCGGTCGGCCGCGGCCTCGGGAAAGGACAGCACGCACTCGAACCCGCTGAGCAGACTGTTGCCGCTCCGGTCGTAGGCCGGGCACTGTTCCATGAAGACGTCGGTGCGCCCCCAGGAGTGGTTCGGGACCGGCGTGACCACGTCCCCGACCAGGACCGCCAGGCTCTGCAGCAGTGCGTCTTGGGAGTAGCACCAACCGAGCAGGGGCAGCACGGTGCCCTTGCCTAGATACAACTCGCATGGCAGCGGCGAGTTAAGGTCGTGAGCGAGGTGGGCCTGGCCCAAGAGGGAGGAAGCATGGTTCATTGAGCAGTGGCTCTTAAATATGTAGGGCAGGCCCGGCGGCAGGTTTTGACGGCAGTTCGTCCACATGGCAAGGTGGGGCAGGGGAGTTGTACGGTCGACAAGAAGGCTGTGATCCGTCATCGGCGTTCGGTACGGCGGAATGCCTCGTCGTACCTCCCGGCACGAGGGCGGCCAAGCTCGATCTGCTGCTGTACCCTGTCCAGTACGGGATTGCGGAAGGCAGCGCGACCTACCCTGGCCAGAGGATCGGCGGCATCTAGGGCGTCCTGCGTTCAGGCGCAACGACAACCAGGTCCTGCGTCGGTTTGCACCGCCAGGACGAGTTGCCCCGCTCTCCCACGATCGTCACCGTATAGGCGCCCGCCAGGGACGAGACGTCGAATCTCGCATCGAAGCCGGTTGCGGTCAGTGCAGGATTGACGAAGTAGCCGGCGACGTCGAGACGCGGGCGTGGCTGCGCGACCGTTTCCCACGTGTGCCCTCCCGTATCCGTGAGGCGGACCAGCACACGGTCCGGCGCTTCGCCGCGTGCGATGGAAATGACGCTCCAGCCGCTCACGTCCGCAGTCCCTCGCACCTCGATCGGCTTTGCTGAGGCAGAGCGCCCATTGACGAGTTCGATGGCACACGCGTCGGCCGCGCCCGTATCCCCTACTGCCACCGGCGCCGGGGTCAGCGGCGCTGGCAGCAACATCGCCCGCACTTGGTCCTGCACCGGAATGTCCATTGCCTGCAACCGCAGGGTGAAGCGCGGCTGCCATAGCCAGCGCGTGCCGCTTTCCCCCGTGACATTGATCGAGACGGGGCGTTCGGCGGGCGTTCGGTGATCCGACAGCAACAGGGAGAGCATGTCTTCCGTGTTCAAGACGCGTGGCGTGAGCAGGAAGCCCGCCCGCGCCAGGGCCGACACCAACCTGAGCCGCTCGACCGGGCCGTTCGCATACCGGATGGTGATCGTCAGCAAGGGTGGCCGGAACAGGAGCGATGCCAAGCGGCCGGCGAGCGTCGGCTCGATGTCGAGCGTCGCCCAGGCCAACCCCGTGGGCAACGCGGGCAGCGCCACGTCCTCGCCCAGGCGATGCTGGCCGTCGAGCAACGCGGGACCCAGGGGAGCTGCCGGGCGCGCGCCGGGTTGCCGCCGCAACAACGCCGTGTCGAGCGCGCGATCATAGCCCTCGACCCGGAACTCGGTCAGCAAGGCCGGCCAGCTCAGGCCGTCCTGCGTCGATCGCAGGCGGTTGTCCTCGCTCTCGACGCGGTAGAAGACGTTCTGAACAGGCGGATGCCTGCCGTCGACGCCTTGCAGGTGGTCCAGGTCCGCTCTCGCCAGGGTTTCGCCGAGCACGGTGACGCTCTGCAGAGCCGGGCGCGGCGACCATTCGAGACCATTCGCCAGCAGGATCATCTGGCCCGAGGAGTAGATGTCGGTCGGCCCGGCCACATGAGGCAGCGGCATGGCGGTGCGCAAGGCGGCCATGTCGGCGTCGAACAGCCGCTGCAACCGGCCCGGGTCGGCCATCCTGGTCCATGCACCCGAGACGGTCATGGTCAGACGGTCTCGTCCGCGGGCGAACGAGGGCCATTCGTAGCCCGGATAATGGTGGCTGATGAAGGCCAGCGCGGACAAGGTGACGAGCACCGCCGCCGCCAGCCGGCGGGGGCGCAGCGCGGCGACCAGCAAGACCGGCATCATCGCCAGCGTGCCGGCCGCGATGAGCGCGTGCTCGTCATGGCGTACGAAGCCCGACTTGAACGCGACGAACAGGGTGAACAGCAGGCCGAGCGACAGCAGCACGGTCCCGCCCGGCTCCCCTGGCGCCCGGTCCCGCCAGAACAGCCAGAGCAGCACCGCGCTGCCGCACAGGTAGGCCGCGATGTCGCTCGGAGGACCGCCGAGCGCCAGGCCTTCCGCGTAGCCGGCGATAACGACCGGCATGGTCGCGACATAGGCTGGGAAGTCAACCAGATGCTGGCCTGCCAGCAGCCAGAACCCGGCGAGCGACGCGGCGTAGCCGGCGAGCATCAGGGCCGCCAGCCAGAACCGGCGGCCGGACAGCAGGGCCAGAACGGCCAAGCCGACCATCGGCACGGCCTGGGTGCCGAACGTACCCTTGATGAGGGTGAGCAGCGCGCAACTGACTATCAGGAGCAGCAAGGCGGCCGCTCTCCATATGCCGGGCCACCTGTCGGGCGGGGCAGCGGGTGCAGGCCGGGCGACCGCGACCGCGACTGCGAGCAGCAACAGCGGCATGGCTACGAACACAGGGTCCCGTTGCCCGACCGTCGCGACCAGCAACGGCGCGAGCAAGATCACCCAGCGCCGGCCACCCCGGGCCAGGGCAGACAGCCCGCCCGCGAGCGCCAGGGCAACAACCGTGCCCCCGGCCAGCATCATGCTATCCGTCGCGGGATGGTACTGGCCGGCATACACGTTGCCCCAGGGCCCAAGCGGGTAGATGACGTCCCGCCCGAAGGCCAGCCGGTTGGCCACGGCCTGGTTGAGCGCCAGGACCCAGGCGCTGTCCTGCTCCGGATACGGGAGGCCCGGCGACAACCAGACTACCGTCAGCAGCGACAGCAGTACCAGCAGCAGCCCAGGCAACACGTCCCACACCCTCGCGCTGCCGCGGCGTATCCTGGGCCTAACCATCCGAACGCGCACTCCCTGACCGGCCCTGGCGTGCGTCGGCACGCGGCAGGAGGGGAGGTCCAGTAGACGAAGCATGACGGAATCGCTAGGGCATCCGGGCTGGGCGGCCCTGCACGCGGCGTGCCAGACGGGAACCTCGATGATGTTACAGTTGGCTGGGATCTTTCGCCGCCGAGCGGCAGCGCCGTCCGAGGCGAAGATCGACGACTCCGGGCCTCTTGCACCCCAAGCCAAGGCGGCGAGGCCGGGCTGGTACTGGATGCAGCACCCGATGGTGCAGGACCGCATCAACGTGCTGATATCAGGCAACCGGCACACCGACGCCTACGGGCACCTCGCCGACTTCCTCGGAAGCGGCGGCCATTCCGGTCCGCTCGGCCGCTGCGCTAGCCTGGGGTGCGGGTCCGGCGGCCTCGAACGCGATCTCGTCCGGCGCGGCATGGTCAGGGACATCGAGGGCTACGACCCGTCCGAAGGCGCCGTTGCCGAAGCGCGCCGCCTCGCGGCCGACCTGGGGTACGGCAGCATCCGTTACCACACGGCCGACCTCGCCGGCCTAGTCCTGCCGGAGGCGCAGTTCGACGCCATCTTCACGCACAGTTCCCTGCAGGCTGTCGAGGCGCTGGAAAACGTCGTCGCCACCGTCCGCCGCGCCCTGAAGCCAGGTGGCCTCTTCCACCTGAACGAATTCGTCGGGCCGAGCCGTTTCCAGTGGATCGATGCGCAGGTCCGCCTGATCAACGAGTTCCTGGACACGCTCCCGGACCGCCTGCTCGAGACGCCGGCCGGCCGCAAGCCGCCTGTGGAGCCGCCGACGGTCGAGCACATGCTGGCCGCCCACCCGACCCAGGCTATCCGCTCCTCCGAGATCAGGGAGGTGCTGACTCGGCACTTCGATATCCTCGAGGAGCGCCCCTTCGGCGGCACGCTGCTGCACATGGGCCTCAGCGACATCGCCCAGAACTTCGACGGGGAGAACCCTGAGGACGCGGCCCACCTGGAGCGGTTCTTCGGCCTTGAGGACCAGGTGCTGACCAACGGAACTCTCGGCAGCGACTTCACCATACTGACGGCGGCACCTGCCCCTGCGTCCCGTCGAGATGGAGAGGGGCGGGGCGCGTCGGCAAGGCCGGTGCCCTTCGGCATGTCACCCACGCGCCAACTGTGTCCCCCTCCCGGCTTCACGTGCCCCGGCCTGAACCTGCCCAGCCTCAATCTAACCGTGAGCAAGGCGGATACGATGCTGGGGGGGAACGATGGCCACTATCTCTCGGTCGGCCAGTCCGCTCTTGCCGCGGTCGAGAGGGCGCTCGGCGGCGCGGAGCCGCGCAATATCCTCGACCTGCCTTGCGGCTTCGGCCGGGTCACCCGCGCGCTGCGGGCGCGCTTTCCCGATGCCGCGATCACCGTCAGCGACTTGGACCGCCCCGGCGTCGATTTTTCGGCCCGCGAGTTCGACGCGCGAGCCGCCTACTCGGTCCGCGACTTCCGCGACCTGGACCTCGGCGAAGCCTACGACCTCATCTGGGTCGGCTCCCTGATGACCCATCTGCCAGCCGCGCAGACGAAGCACCTGCTCTCGGCCCTGAGGCGGCACTTGTCGCCCGGTGGCACCGCGCTCGTCACGTTGCAAGGGCCTAGCATCATCCCGCGCCTGCGCGAGACCGGCTATGGCCTGCTGCCGGGCGGCGCCGAAGCGGTGATCGAGGAATACGAGCGCACCGGCTTCGGCTACTGCGACTACCAGGGTGGGAAGGACCTGTATGGCGTGTCGCTGACCAACGACAATTACGGGATTTCTCTCACGGACGAATTCTGGATAGGCGCCGCGCTGGAGGAATGCGGACTCCGGCTGCACGCTTACGAGGTACAGGCATGGGACAGTCATCACGACATCGCCATTGCGCGGTTCCTGGAACGGGGCGCACAAGACCAGACACCGCTTTGACGGGCGCTCGTAGCAAGGCTCGTCCAGGCTCACGCGTGGCGGCGAGGCCAGGGTCACTCGTTCTGTGCGGCCAGGGACAGGTTTGGATTGTGGAACGAACGGGTCAGCCGCGCAGACCGCCGACCCGCTCGAACTGTCAATCAGCGTCCGATCGGGACTCGGCGGGGCAATCCCAAACGTGAGCGACACCGATCATGCCGTGGCGGCCTGAGCACCCCAAGAGACCTCATGCTTTCGCCGTTGGCGGGTTCCATGCCGGCGCCGATCCACAGGCTTGAGATCATCAGCGCCGGCCCATAGTTGGGCGCTCGGCCCCATCCCCGGTTGTTTGGTGTTCTGCCGCTGCATCCAGTTTGGCGCCGAGCAGGACTGCGAGGGAGGTGATGTAGAACTATGTTTGCATGACCAGCACCGCGCTGAGCGCGCCGAAGGCTGCATTACCAGAGGAGAAGTTTGTAACGACATACGAGAAGCCTGCGGAGCCGAGCACCCAAAGCGCCGTTGCTGCCACCGCACCGCCGCTCGCCCATCGCCACTGCGGTTCTCGGCGGCAGGGCGCGAACCGATAGAGTATCGCCAACGCAAGCCACATCAAGGCCGCCAGTGCTGGCCAGCGGGCGGCCGAGATCGCCGCCCTCACCGCCGGACCGACTGCCCATCCATCAACCGCAGCCGGAAGGAGCAGCGCCACAGCCACTGCTGCGGTAACGAACAAGGCGACTCCCGCCGTCAGCGCAAGCGTGACGATCTGGAGATGAAGGGTGCTTCGTTTCTCGCGCTCCTGGAAAGCGGTGTTGAGCGCGGCGATGAGCGTAGCGACTGCCGCGCGGGCGCTCCAGAGCGCGACCAAGAATGCAACTGTCAGGCTGGTACCAAGCTGGAGGTACGGCGCCGAGGCGACGGACTGCATCTGATCGGCCAGGAACCGGACCGCCCCGGCAGGCAGCGCTCCGTTCAGCCTCTCGATCTTGGCCCGGACTGTCTGACTTTCTGCGCTCAGGCCATAAAGCGAGACCAGGAACACCACTCCGAAGACCGCAGCATACCAAGCGTAGAACGCGACCCCGGCCGAGACGCTCCATAGGTCATGGTCGCCGGAGAACGCCCGGATTACGCGCCGGAAGCCGTTGCGCCACCAGCTGCCGGATCTGCCATGCCGTCCAACCGTCGCACCTCGATGAGAATCCATTGTCACGCTGTCGGTTTCAGAAGACGGCTGCAGTGCTGACCAGAAGACCTCTTCAGTGACCAGCCCCTACTTCTAGGAGGGCAGGTCAAACGCAAAGCCAAGCTTAACTCGGCTCGTATGAGGCAATCCGACAAGCACTTTCGGCGACCGTTGCATCGGGCGTGCAGGGGTGAGCCGGGCAGCCGTGCGAGCCACGGGCTCGCTGGTGGGCGTGGTGCATGGATCCGCTCTTGGCACCCGGAACCAGCCCGGCGTAGGAGGGCCGCCCTCTCCTGACCCGGGATGCCCGCCTTGGCGTTCAAGCTGAAGCAGGATCGTCGCCGCCACATCCCGCGCCAGCGGCACCGCGTCACGAATTGGCCGGCGTATGACGCCAGCCTGCGCCAGCGCGGGAGCTTGACCGTGTGGTTCAGTGCCGAGGCGATCGAAGCGTGGGCGGCCGAGCCGCGCACG